>DJWQ01000040.1:0-12753 GCA_002441045.1 Firmicutes bacterium UBA6226
AGTCTTGAATCCATATGGGGAATTGCAAAAATTGTAATACCATTAATGTTGTTTATGGAGATTGCTAAAGATATTAAACTTCTTGATTGGATTGGAAAATTATTTAAGCCGGTTACCAAACTTATAAAGGCTGATGAGCATTCCGCATTTCCTTTAACTGTAGGGTTTATCTTTGGTATATCATATGGTGCTGGCGTATTGATTAAAACGTCTGAAGACGGTGAAATAAGCAAGACAAGTTTGTTTATTATTTCAGTATTTCTTGCAGCTTGTCATGCAATTGTTGAAGACACATTATTGTTCGTAGCAGTGGGGGCAAATGGCATTATTGTTGTTCTCGTTCGTGTACTAGTTGCTTTTCTATCAGCGATGATAATATCTAGGTTTATTAATAGAGAAAGTTAAATCTGGGGGGAAATATGAGAGAGATTGCAATCAATGAACTAAAAGTGGGGGAGTGTCTTTCAAAAGACATATATAATGATTTAGGTAATATTATTTTAGCTCAAGGAACAGAAATCAACTCTAGACATCTTGAGTACTTTAGAAATCATGGCATCGAATACGTCTATATCGATGATAATTTAAATGAAGAAAGAACAATCTTAAGTGCTAGAATCTATGCAGATGATAAGTACAGAGATTTAAATACGAATTATGGTGTCGTTTTACATCGTTTTAAAATGATGTACAGTCAAGTTCAAAATAAAGATTTTAATTTTGATGTAAAAACGCTAGAGGAAGAAATCAAGCCACTCGTTGACGCTTTAATTGCTGATAATGATATTTTAGGTAGCATGAGATTGCTATCTTTTAAAGAGAGTTACCATTATACACATGCTGTTAATGTATCTATGATGGGCGCTATGCTAGGAAAGTGGCTTGGATTAGATAAAAAGACGATTTATACGATAGCTTTAGCGGGTCTATTACATGACATAGGCAAATCTCAAGTACCTGAAGAAATACTAAGTAAAAAGGAAAGATTATCGCTTTCTGAGTTAAATATGGTTAGATCCCATGCTAGGTTGGGTTATGATATGTTAAAGGATTCTACAACAATTCCGAGAGATGTTCTAGCAGCGATTCTCTTTCATCATGAAAGAAGTGATGGTAGTGGCTATCCGAGTGGCTTAAAAGAAGATCAAACGCCATATATTGCTCGAATAATCGGTGTCGTTGACGTATTTGATGCGATTACTTCAGATCGTATCTATAAAAAGGGTGTATCATCTTTTAAAGCCTTTAATATTATTAAGGACGAGAGCTTCAGGGGACTAGATCCAACGATATCAGATGTATTTATGTCTAATATTGCTTCTTACTTTATTAACAATAAAGTAAGATTAACTGATGGTAGGATTGGAGAAATCGTATATGTAAATAAGTTTGCATTGAATCGACCATTAGTAAAAACAAAAGACACTTTTGTTGATTTGGCATCTGATTATTCAATTGATATTGAAGAAGTGTTAATGCAACATCATTAAATCTGACTCAAAAAGATAAGCCCCTCATTTTTTATATGAAGGGGCTTTAATTATTAAATAAATGAATAAATAAGTTTATTTGTAGACACCAGCTTCGAATATTTCTTTGACTTCTTTGTAATTAGTCGTTTTTCCTAATGCAAGCATAAGTTTTATTCTTGATTTTTGGCCGTTTAAATTACCGCCGAAAATCGCACCTAAATCTCGTAAGTTTTTACCACCACCTGGGTATCCGTAGCTGTCAAGAACACGTCCCATAGGACAACGTGATACGATAACGACAGGTAAATCTTTTTTAATGGCATTAGCAATGCCCTCAACCATTTCAGGAGGTACGTTTCCACGTCCCATAGCTTCGATAACAAATCCTTTTGTACCGTTGGCAATGGCAAAGTTCATCAGTGATGAATCATATCCGACACAAGCTTTTATAAGCATGATATTAGGTTCGTACCTGTCTGTTTCTATATGGTCGTGTTTGATAATGTTACGATAGAAAATAACCTCATCATTATCAACGATACCAAGCGGACCAAATTCAAGTGATTTGAAGGTATCAAGTGATAGTGTATGGGTTTTAGTCGTTTCTCTTGCAGAGTTTACCTCATTATTTAAAACGATCAATACACCTTTGTTAACAGATTCTTCTGAAACAGCGGTACATATAGCAGAGGATAAATTGCTAGGGCCATCATAGCCAAGCTCTGAGCTATTACGCATTGCAGCCACAAAGATAATAGGTTTGCTACTATTAATATTTAAGTCAAGGAAATAAGCTGTCTCTTCTAAAGAATCCGTACCATGAGTAATGACAACGCCATCGATGTCAGGACGTAGAATGGTTTCTTTAACTAATGTCGCTAATTCCCAGATATGTGTCGGTGTCATATGTGGTCCTGGATAACTACCAAAAGTAATTATTTCAATATCTGCAATTCTATCGATATTGGTGACCATAGACATGATTTCTTCACTAGACAGCGCTGGGATTGCAGCAGCAAGTCTTTCGTCAACTTTCATAGATATTGTTCCACCAGTGAAAATAACAGCAACGCGTTTTTTCATCTAAACCTCCGAATAAATATTTAATTTTTATAAAAAATTTTTATTTAATCCAAAATTATTATATAATATTGTGATGGAGAATTAAAGGACTATAACAGAAATGTAAAGGAGTTTACTGTGGCTATTTACTTAGATCATGCATCAACCACCCCATTATCAAATGAGGTTAAAAATATAATCAATGAATCTTTAGAACTTTATGGTAATCCATCGTCACTTCATGGGTTAGGTGTCGCTTCTGAACGAATCATCAAGCAAGTTAAGAAAAAACTAGCTGAATTAATTAATACCAGCGAAAATAACATTATCTTTACTTCTGGTGGAACAGAGGCGAACAACCTTGCAATACTTGGAATGGCTAGAAAACGTAAAACAGGTAAAATAATCACATCTGTAATAGAACATCCATCTGTTTTATCAAGTGTGGAGCAACTTGAAAAAGAAGGGTATGAAATCGCTTATGTAGATATTAACGATGATGGCATCCTTAATTTAGATCAGTTGTCAGCAGAGTTAACGACTGATACACTTGTTGTAAGCATTATGATGATCAACAATGAAATTGGCACAATTCAACCTATAAAAGCAATATCAGATATCATAAAAAAATTCAATGATCAAAATGGTGTAAAGATAAAATTCCATGTAGATGCGGTACAGGCATTTGGAAAAATTCAAATTGATGTCAAACAATTAGGTGTAGATGCACTTAGCGTGAGTGCACATAAAATAAATGGTTTGAAAGGTAGTGGTGCACTTTATTTGGCTTCACAAAGTCAAATTAAACCGCTGATTTATGGTGGCCAGCAAGAGTTTGCCCTACGACCTGGAACTGAGAACTTATTAGGCATAATTGCTTTTGGTGAAGCTATGAGAATTGCGCATGCGTGTTTAGATTCAAATTATGCACATGTTTCTGCACTAAAGAGCCGATTTGTAGATATCATCAAAACTGATAATAATATAGTGATAAATTCGCCAAGTAAGTTTCCATATATTTTGAATATAAGCGTATTAGGTGTAAAGGGTGAAGTTTTGCTTCATTCATTAGAAATGAAATCTGTCTATGTATCGACAGGAGCTGCTTGCTCTTCTAAAAAGAAAAATCAATCCCATGTACTAAAGGCTTTGAAATTAAACGACGCAAGTTTAGATAGTGCATTAAGGATTAGCTTTGGAAAAGAGAACAGTATGGAAGACATTGAAACGGCTGCCAATTGGTTACTAGAGATTTCAGAATCGCTTAGAACCATAATGAAAATGAAAAAGCGTTAAGCTTTAAATAGAAAGGTAATCACGTATGAAAGAGATGTTATTAGTAAGATATGGTGAGATTGCACTGAAGGGGAAAAACATAAGAACCTTTGAAAGAAAATTAATCAGCAATATTAGAAAGGCAATTTCTGATATTCCTGATACGATTATTCACGATCAAAGAGGTCGTGTCGTTATAGAGCATGAATTACAGGATCAAGAAGCATTAATAAAGGCTGTTACTAAAGTCTTTGGAATCGTGTCTGTAAGCCCTGCTACAAGATTAGATCGTGATATTGAAGCGATTAAAGAAGGTTGCTTGACTTTACTTAAAAAAATGATTGATGAAAATGGTGTTAAGTCATTCAAAGTAGAAGCGAGAAGAGCTGACAAACATTATCCATTAAATTCACCAGAAATAAATCATACGGTTGGTGGTTATTTATTTAAAAATTTACAGCCAATCCGAGTGGACGTAAATAATCCTGAGGTTGTTATTCACATAGAAATCAGAGACTATGCATATGTCTTTATCAAAAAAATTCCAGGCTTAGGCGGTATGCCTTATGGTAGTGCTGGAAAAGGGATGCTACTTCTATCTGGTGGAATAGATAGCCCTGTTGCAGGTTACTTGATGGCGAGAAGAGGGCTAGAACTTGAAGCTGTTCATTTTCACTCATTTCCATTCACAAGCGAAAGAGCTATGGAAAAAGTTATTGATTTAGCAAAACGTTTGACTTACTATACTGAGAATTTAAGAATCCACAGTATCAACATATTAGAAATTCAAAAGGCAATCAATGAGCATTGCCCATCTGAAGAAAGTACAATATTAGCTAGAAGTTTCATGATGAAAATTGCAGAAAAGCTTTCAGATAAATCTAGATGTAAAGCCTTGATTACTGGCGAAAACCTAGGTCAAGTTGCCAGCCAAACCATTGAGGGAATGACCGTTACCAATAGTATGGTGGATATACCAGTGTTTCGACCTCTTGTGGCTTATGATAAAAATGATATTATTGACGTCGCAAGAAAGATTGACACATTTGAAACCAGCATTTTACCTTTTGAAGATTGCTGCACCATTTTCCTCCCAGATCGAGTGGTAACGAAGCCTAGACTTGAGAAAATTGAAGCATCTTTATCTAAATTAAATATTGATGAATTAATTGATGAAGCGATTAGACAAAAGGAAGCAATCATTGTGGTTAAGGGCGAAGTTACTTCTAGATTCCATCCCAATTTAGATTCAGAATAAGGATATTAGATTATTGAGCATAAAAGAGTATAAAAGAGTATAAANNGTGACTTACGAGTTTTATTTTACTTTAATACATAGGTTAGTAACGCACTCACCCTTAATAAGCCTTTTATTAATAAATCTAGTATTAATGGATTTATATAGTAATCTAAATTTATTCAAGAAATTAAGGTGTAGTGGTCATTGCATCCAGTTCTTCAGTCGTGTAATTTGGTATGTTACCAATACGATCGGCTGTAATGATATCACCACTTGCCAAAGTGACTGATCCGTCGAGGTTAATCTTTGCACCTACGGTTAAGACTAAAGTAGAACCATCTGAAAGTATAATAGGATATGGTCTTTGTACGAATAAAGTACCATCTACCAATCTTACGGTTGGTTTAACACCTAAATAGGACTCTGAAGTAGGCTCTTCAGTCGTTTGAGCTTCAGTATGAATGTCGCATTCTTCAGTAGGTAAGTCGTATTGACTGTCTTTTAAAATAATAGGATTTCCTCTTGAATCTAAGTTTTCTTCAGGATTATAAGGTATCGGACGCTTAACAAATAATCTACTTTCAACAAGAGTAGTTGGACAATTTGCAGTTGCTAGCTTACCACTTTCAGTACAAATATCAGCCATGACATGAACATCATCAACTTCAGTTGGTTCTGTTCCTCTTAAGAATATTTCTGAACGAACCGTTCCTCTTGGATCCAAAGCAGAGAGTTCACTTGGTAATTTTCCAGAAATAATATCTACAGTTGCAGTGACTATACCTGATGGAACTTCAAATTGCTTTGGTTCGAAATCAGCATGTACTTCGGACATAACTGTTTTCCAAAACTGAGCAGCGATTCTGGACCCTTGATCGAGAGGAATGTTAACGTCATTACCAAACCAAACGCCACCAACATAATACGGTGTATAACCTATAAACCAAGCATCGATGTTACTTGAAGTCGTACCAGTTTTACCTGCAACAGAGATAACATCATTGTTTGCAGAGAGTTTCGCAGGCGTTGCAACACCAGATTCAACTGAAGTCTTCATCATATCTTGTACGATGTATGCTACATTTTCGTCAACAACATAAGTTTGCTTGCTTTCATTTTGTAAAAGAATTTCACCTTTGCTGTTCTTAACTGTTTTATAGGTGATAACGTCGTTTAGAACACCTTTGTTTGCAATTGCACCATATGCGTTAGTTAGATCCAATGGTGTAACACCTTTTGTCATACCACCAAGAGCAACGGCAGCAATATTTGCATCACTCGTACCACCAGAGGTAACTAGAGTCGAAATACCAAATTTTTGTAGATATTCAAGTGAGGTATCGACCCCCAAATCCTGAGCAATCAATGCTGCAGTAACGTTAATCGACCACTGAACAGATTCCCTAAGAGTGACTAGACCCCAGTGCTTATAATATTGACTGTAAGCTTCATACCAGTTAAGTGGCCATCTAACACTTGGATCGCCAAGTAAGTACACTGGACGGTCATCTGTCACAGTTGCAGCTGTATAACGACCAGAGTCTATAGCTGGTGTGAAAACAGAGAGTGGTTTAATAGCCGATCCTGGCTGTCTAGGGTTAATCGCACGATTGAACACGCGTTGACCTGTAATGTTTCTACCACCTACAAGTGCCTTTAGTTCACCTGTGTGATAATCTATGATAACCATAGCGGATTGCGGTTGAATGACACCTTTGTCAGCGATGACATAATCGCCTTTTGAAACGAGCAAGTTTTGATTGGCGTCAATCGTAAAGAAATCAGGATCTTCAACTAAAAATGCTTTATCGATAACGACATTGCTATCATCATCAAAGCTTTTGTACTCATTTGGTACTAAAACATCTTTACCTTCAAACGTATAAAGCTCATTTACGTTATATTTGCCGCTTGCTAATTTTTCGTTTTCTGTACCATTATCACCATAGGTGAATGTCTCTCTCACAACCATTTGAATACTTACAAGCTGATCGTCTTGGTAGTGTGGATAGAAGTACATTCTTTTGTTTTTTAACAGTACAAGATTGCCATTGTCATCAAATTTATAATCAGAAGCTGGGATAATAAAGTTATCATCACTATCTATCAAGTTGGACTGCTTATAAATGATTAAACGCTTGCTTTCTTCAGAAATAATATTGCCTTGATTGTCGAGTAATACGGTTACTTTTGGGAAATCTTCGCTGTTTATTAAATAGCCTAAATCATAAAGAGCTTGTTTAAGCAAGATAACTTCATCACTGTTGACCCCTTTTTTATAAGCGTCAAGTGTGAAGACACTTGTATCCATTCCCGATAACTCTTTAATTTTAGCTAAAGTATTTGGACCAGCTGCACCATCTACGGATAAACCGTTATCCTTTTGGAAAGCTCTAACAGCAACTGCTGTTGATTCACCATAATAAGGTGTGAAGTTGTCAATCGCATAATGGCTTTCTAATGTCTTTTGCATATCGAAATCGATCGTTGATTCAATCGTTAATCCACCAGTATAAAGTAAGTTAGTAGCTTCTTCTTTTGTATAGCCATATTTTTCGATTAAATCTTCTGTTACTTCGTCTTTAACCATATCTGCAAAGAAAGATGTGATTTCGTCTTGTGATGTTTTACCTGGATGAATCATCGTTTTTAAATCAACCGTTTTAGCGTATTCGTACTCTGCATCTGTTATTTTGTTGTTTTCATGCATGAGATAAATTGAGGTTAAATATCTATCTTCACATTTTGGGTTGTAAATAAGTGTATAGAGTGGATCTGTATCATCGATAACATAATCATCTTCAGTAACATCCACTTTTGCTACGGTTAGCATTGGCGGATACACAGATGGGGATTTTACAATACCTGCTAACAATGCAGCTTCAATATAATTCACATCGGACGCACTTTTAGAGAAATATGCTTGTGAGGCAGCTTCAACACCATTAGAATTCGATCCTAAATAAACAAGGTTGAGGTAACCTTCTATAATTTGTTCTTTTGTGAGGTACTTTTCAAGTTCAATCGCGTAATAAGCTTCTTTAACTTTACGATCAATATCTCTCTCACTTCTTATGTTGTAGAGATAAATATTTCTAGCAAGTTGTTGTGTAATTGTGCTTGTACCGCCTAGTCGTTTGCCTGTAAGAACCGTATCTTTAACTGCACCGAAAAGTCGTACGAAGTTGAAGCCATTGTGTTCGAAGAAGGTTTTATCTTCTACTGCGACGAAGGCATTTATCAAATCTTTGCTCATATCATTGTACTTAATGACAGTTCTTAAACCTTGATTTTGTATATGTTCCAGAATTCGACCTTCACCATCAACGATAACTGAGTTCTCAGTGAGTGAGCTAGCGACTTGATCTGGATCAATAGGTTCAATATCCTTTAGTACTGATGTGACGTATAGGTAAACACCTGCTGCGCCAATTACACCACCAACGATCATGACGATCAGTGCAATTTTAAGAATATTTATCATTGAGCTCTTCTTTTTTTTACCTTTTTGATTGCTAGATTTTCCTGGACGTTGTGGGGATTGACCAGGGACTACTTTTTTTGTGCTTTCCATTAAAACCTCCTGATGCTACGATTGCGCAGTGCGCAAAAGCCTACAGAGTATTATAACATATTTGCAGATTGACGACCTAATTTTTAAGAACATATAATTTAATTTTAATATTGCATAAGTGAGATTTTCTAAGGCGAGTATTACCAAATACTTATACTTTGTAGTATAATTGGGATATCTTAAAGAAATGAGTGTGAGATCATATGGAAAACGAAATTCTTAAGCAACGCGCTGTATTAGTCGGCATGTTTCAAGGACTTAAAGATGAGTTTAGTATAGAAGAATCTATGAATGAATTGGCTGAATTAACATTGGCTGCTAATGCAGAGGTAGCTGATATCATCATTCAAAATAAAGCCAAGATAGAGGTAGCAACCTATATCGGTACGGGAAAGGTTGAAGAAGTGCGAGTTGCAGTTGAGGACACCCAATCCAATATCGTTATATTCAATGATGAGCTTTCTGGTTCTCAAATTAGAAATTTAGAGGCACTTATCGGGGTTACGATTATTGATCGAACGGCTTTAATTTTAGATATTTTTGCAATTAGAGCACAGTCAAAAATAGCAAAACTTCAGGTTGAGCTGGCACAGTTAAAATACAGATTACCGAGATTGATTGGTATGAATGGCAATTTGTCAAGAACGGGTGGCGGTATAGGTACTAGAGGTCCTGGAGAGCAAAAACTTGAACTCGATCGTCGTAAAATTCAAGATCGAATTGATGAGATACGACGACAAATTGGTGAAGCTGAAAAGAACCGTGTGGTACAAAGACAACAAAGGGAGAAAAACGAAGTCCCTATTGTGGCACTTGTAGGCTATACCAATGCAGGAAAATCTTCGATGATGAATAAACTGATCGCTTTATCCGATGAGGAAGATACTGAAAGACATGTCTTTGAGAAGGATATGCTTTTTGCAACCTTAGATACCTATTCTAGAAGAATCATACTCGATGATAAAAAAACATTTGTTTTAACAGATACGGTTGGTTTCGTTTCAAAGTTACCACACAGTTTAGTAAGCGCATTTAAAGCGACTCTTGAAGAAGCACTCAATGCGGATTTACTCTTACAGGTGGTTGATTATTCAAATGAATACTATCCGATGCAGATGAAGGTAACAGAGCAAGTGTTAAAAGAGCTTAAAGCCTCTCATATTCCGATGTTAACGCTTTATAATAAAATCGATAGAGCCAGTCAAGTAATGACACCTGGCCCAGATGAAATTATGGTGTCTGCTAAAACAGGTGAAAATATTGAAACCTTAATTACTGAGATTAAAAAAAGGTTGTTTAGCGATCATAAGGAAGCGGTTTTTTTAATCCCTTATAATGAAGGTGCAATAGCTTCCTATCTATGTGAAACATATAAAGTTAATGATATGCAATATGAAGAAAATGGCACATTAATTAAAGCCAATGTATCAATCGCTGATTATAATAGATATGAATCGTATTTAGTTAAGGAGTAAGTTGAGAGATGACTGAAATTGAAGGTGAAATTAACACTAACTTTTTGACGATATTAAATAGTGCACATGATGAAACAAACATTAATAAATCTCGCTTTATAGGTTATGCAACGCCGATTAGGACTGAGGAAGAAGCGCAGCTTTTTATAGAAAGTGTTAGAAAAAAACACTGGGATGCAACTCACAATGTGCCTGTTTACGTTCTTGGTAAGAATTATCAAGTCCAAAGATACAGCGATGACGGTGAACCTTCTGGAACGGCAGGTGTCCCGATTCTTGAGATGCTTAAAAAAGAAGGTGTTACTGATCTCTGCATCGTAATTACTAGATATTTTGGAGGCATCAAGCTAGGAACTGGAGGATTGGTTAGAGCCTATACAGATACTGCCAAAATCGCACTTGAAGCTTGTACCATCGTTAAGCGCCAAGTGATGCATTTATTATCAGTGACCCTTGATTATACGGCACATGGCAAAATCCAAAATGTACTTTTAGGACTTGAAAACGTTATCATAAAAGAAACGCTTTTTACAGATAAAGTATGTATTTGGCTCTATTGTCTCCCAAGTGAAAAGGGAAAGTTGATCGAAATTTTAGTTGAGAATACAAACGGTCAAGTGCAGATATCAGATGAGGAAGATGAAACTTTAACCGTCTTAAACGGGGAAGTCGTTAGTGACCCTAGTTTTAAGACAGTCTTATAGTGGTATATATATAAGAATTCAATCGTTTACCAATTGTAAAGGAGAATAATTATGGATGCATTAATTAAATCTATGTTAGACCAAAAAAAATGGGCAGTTGTTGGTGCGACGGCAAATCAAGGTAAATTTGGATATAAAATATATCAAAAATTAAAAAGATTCGGTTATGAAGTGTACGCTGTCAATCCAATGTATAGTGAAATTGAAGGGGATAAATGCTATCCAAGTTTGGCAGATCTTCCCGTTAAAGTTGATTGTGTCGATGTGGTCGTTAACCCTGAAAAGGCATCGGAAGCATTAAAAGATGTGATGGAACTTGGTATCAAGAATATTTGGTTTCAACCGGGGACTTTTACACCTGAAATTGTTGAAGCTTCAGAAGTTGCAGGTATTAACACGGTTTATTTGAATTGTGTGCTTGTAGAACTTGACAATCTCTAATGAAAGTAGTAGTTTTATATCTAAATATATCCAAAATGAGGAAGGAAAAAAATGGCGAAAACGATTGAAGAAAAAATTGAACTAACGGTTGACTGGATTCGTCAACAAGTTCGCAATTCAGGGACTTCAGGAGTCCTTGTAGGATTGTCTGGCGGAATTGACTCATCAGTAGTAGCTGGATTAATTAAAAAAGCATTTCCTGAGAATTCATTAGGCGTTATCTTGCCTTGTAAAAGCAATCCAAAGGATGCACAAGATGCAATTGCATTAGCAGAAGCTTTGGGGATTGATTATGTGACTGTGGATTTAACAGAAGAACATGATTTGTTAATTGGCAAGATTCAAAGACGATTAGAAGGTAAGGAAGTTAAACACGAAAGACTTGCAGACGCTAATCTGCGTGCTAGACTTCGTATGACAACATTATATGGCATTGCAAATTCACTAGGGTATTTGGTTGCAGGTACAGACAATGCGGCTGAAATCCTTACAGGCTATTTTACGAAATATGGTGATGGTGGCGTGGACATCATTCCAATTGGGAATCTACTTAAAAGGGAAGTTTTTAGCTGGGCAGCGCATTTGGGTGTGCCACAGCAAATCATTGATCGTCCACCTTCAGCAGGATTATGGGAAGGTCAGACCGATGAAAGTGAAATGGGCACAACTTATGATATGATTGACGATTACATTATAGGTCTTGAAATTCCTGAATCAGATAAAGACATTATTGAAAATATGCATGCAAGAACAGCGCACAAACGCATGATGCCTCCTGCACCACCAAAATTCTAGCGAAGCGGATCGAATTATGCTATAATATTTTTGCATCAAATCCGAATCGAAAAGAATGGAGAGATATCGTGGGTAGAATAGGTACGATTATCAATCGTAAAGGCAAGCAAGATGCTAAAAAAGCAAAAGAATTTACAAAGTTAGGACGCTATATTATGGTAGCTGCTAGAGAAGGCGGCGGAGATCCTACTTATAATGCAGCACTTATGAGTGCGATTGAAAAAGCTAAGGCAGCAAATATGCCAAATGACAATATAGACAGAGCAATAAAAAAAGGTGCTGGCGAATCTGACGGCGCTATTTACACTGAGCTCACTTATGAAGGCTATGGTCCAGGTGGTGTTGCGGTTTTAGTTGAGTGTCTGACAGACAATACAAACCGTACTGCAGCCGATGTAAGAAGCTATTTTGTTAAAGGTAAAGGTAACTTAGGTGTAAACGGATCTGTTAGCTTTATGTTTGATAGAAAAGGTGTACTGGTAGTTGATAAAAAAGATTCAATTAGTGATGAAGCTATCGAAGAAGCGGTAATCGAAGCGGGTGCAGAGGATTTTGGTATAGAAGATGATCATTATGAAATCTATACTGATATTTCAGATTTTGCTGAAGTGAGAGATGCTTTATCAGCTCAAGGCTATACTTTTAGCATGGCGGAACTTCGCTATTTACCACAGACAATGGCAAAGCTTTCAAATGAAGATGACATCAAGTACAT
>DJWQ01000040.1:12804-14132 GCA_002441045.1 Firmicutes bacterium UBA6226
CGTGTAGGTGCTTTTTTAATAAATAAGGATGATGATAATGAAAATACCTAAATATATGACGCAGTTTAAATGTATTGGAACCCCATGTGAAGACAACTGTTGTGTGGGGTGGGATGTAGACATCGATGAAAAAACTTTTAAAAAATATGTACATATCGGCGACAAACAGTTAAAACGCGATATCAATAAGTACGTATCGATTAATCCATATTGCTATGACCCCAACGTTGATTATGCATTTATATCCTTAAATGAACAAAGACGTTGCCAATTTTTAAACTCAGATAATCTATGCTTATTTCATAAAATTGTAGGCGAGTCCTATTTATCAAATGTTTGCTCGACATTTCCAAGAATTTATAATAGAATCGATCAAATACTTGAACTTTCAGCAACTTCATCATGTCCTGAGGTGGTAAAGCTACTTGAAGCCGAGGATGCCATGATGCTAATTCATGTTAATGATGAGTCGCCAAGACTTATGACCTATGAGATTTCACAAAATGACAAACGCTATAAAAGCGCATTGCCATCGAAGCTACAATATCTAAGAAATCTTTTAGTAGAGACTATGTTAGATCAATCTTTTTCATTGGACGATCGGATGTACCGAATTGCCAAATTAGTGATTAAATCGTTTGAAGCAGAGCGTAAGAATAAAATAGAACAATTAGAGACAATGCTCGATGCAGAGTTAAAATTTTTCGATTCCGATTCTGAAGCTTCAGAAGGTAGAATATTAAAATCTTTCGATTTAGTAGCTTTTACAGAACTGACAGGAAATTTCATAGAAATGCTATTACCAAGTACCTCGGACCGGTTCAATCAAATGGCATCATTGGCAGAGACTTCTCTTCAAAATAATCATATGAATCACGCTGTTTTTTTGGTAGAGATTGCGAAGCAGGACACACTCATATCAAATTATTTTGGCAATCAGATATTCCGGACTTTGTTCCCCTTTACAGAAGGCAATAATGTGGATGATGGCCTAAAACTTTTCTTAGTGAGATATGGGATTTTCAAGCGTCATATGCTCGGTCTAAGTAACAGTGAAGCTTTGTCTAAAGAAAATTTAAGTAAGTACTTGCAAAGCTTTTCAAAGGTTTTTGAGCACCATAAGCATTTTGAAATGGATGTTTTGGATTTCTTAAAGCAAAAGAAAATTAAATCAAAAGATCTTGTTGCTATTATCATTGGCAGCATAGGATAGATAAAAAAAGTCATAAGTTAAGATCAAAACAATTATAAAAATAGTAAGTATACTTGATTCTGTAGTGAATCTACTAATTTTTGGGTATAGGATTACCAGTTGAATGAGCAGATCA
>DJWQ01000148.1:0-21038 GCA_002441045.1 Firmicutes bacterium UBA6226
AGCGATTATATCAACTTCAGCATCAATTTTTGACTTCTTTCGATAAATAATGTCATTGCTTCAGGTGAGAGCGGCGAGTGGCTGATCATAGCTAAGTCATAAAGCTGCTGACAAATCATCTCTTTTAAATTTTCATCTGTGATGCTGTCATCTTGAAGATGCTTCACAAGAGGGTGCTTTTGATTGAGGATAAGTGTTGTTTCAGTCTTAAACATATTAGGGTCTAATCCCTGCATGCCATACATACGCATCATGTCTTGCATTCTTCTTGACTCTTCTGATAGAACCACCATAGAAGCAATTGAATCCGTCTTCATGTTTTCTAGCTTTAGCTTCATATTTTCTAAATGAAGCGATTTTTCAAACAGTGCTTTTAAGGCTTCTTGTTTTTCTTCTTTCTTCTCATCTTCTATATCACTCGTATCAGTTAAGTGTTCGTTTAAATCTGCATCGATTCTTGAAAAACTAACCCCATCACGTTTGCTTTCTAACATAGAGATAAAGGCAGAATCAATTCCATGAGATAGAATGACCGCATCTAGGTCATGGTCTTTAAACAGTTTGATATATTGTGCTTGTTGTATTGGATCGGATACATAAAAGACTTTATTTTCATGTTTTTCTTTGATGCTTTCCAAGTATTCGTCTAGTGTTTTAAATGTGTTATCTAAAGTCTTGTAAAGATAAATATCTTTAACCAAATCGTAGAATTTTTCATCTTTAAGCCCACCAAATTTTATGAAAGGACTAATGTCTTCCCAAAATCCTTCAAAAGTTTCTTTCTCGGTTTTATATAAGCCCACTAGTTTATCTGCAACCTTTTTGCTGATATAATTTGAAATCTTCTTCACGAATCCATCGTTTTGTAAGAAGCTTCTCGAAACATTAAGCGGTAAGTCAGGACAATCAATGACACCTTTTAGAAGTAATAAAAACTCAGGAATAACTTCTTTGATATTGTCTGCAACAAAAACTTGAGAGTTATACAGTTTGATTTGACCTTCAATTGTATCGAACTCAGTATTTAATTTTGGAAAATAGAGAATCCCTTTAAGATTGAAGGGGTAGTCCATGTTGAGATGGATCCAGAACAGTGGTTCTTTAAAATCGTTAAACGTATTTCTATAAAACGCTTTATAATCGTCATCACTACATTCAGACGGTGATTTGGTATAAAGCGGTTGTGTTGTGTTGAGCGCTTTAGGCTCTTCAATGATTACGTTGCCGTCTTTGTCTTTTTCAGGTTCTTTACCTACTACAGTCAAGAAAATATCGTATGGCATAAAAGAACAGTATTTTTTAATGGTACTTTTAAGTGTATATTCGTTTAGGAAGCTGATACCTTCTTCGCCAATGTAGAGCGTAATTTCAGTACCCCTATCTTGACGTGTTCCTGCTTCAAGTTCAAACTCAGTACCGCCATCGCATCTCCAAAGAGCGGGTTTTGCACCGTCTTTATATGATAATGTGTGAATTTCAACACGCTCTGCTACCATAAATGCTGAGTAGAAGCCTAAGCCGAAATGGCCTATAATTTGATCTTTGTCAGATTTGTCTTTGTACTGAGCTATGAAATCCTCAGCACCAGAAAAAGCGATTTGATTGATGTATTTTTTTATTTCTTCGTCGGTCATACCAATTCCATTATCTGAGAAGGTAATGGTTTTAGCTGTTTCATCTAAAATGACGTCGATCTTATAGTTCGCAGACGTCGAAAGGCTGATTTCGTTCATTGAGGCTAACTGCTTTAGCTTAGTAATCGCATCACTTGCATTAGAAATTAACTCTCTTACAAAGATATCGTGATCGGAATAGAGCCACTTCTTAATAATTGGGAAAATATTTTCACTGTGTATGGAAAGAGAACCTTTTTCTTTTGACATAATACTCACTCCTTTGTAAACTAAATAAACTTTCCAAATTAATGATAAAACGTGCATCTAAAAATGTCAATACCATTTTAGCACTCGATTAAAAAGAGTGCTAATAATTGTGGCAACTATTTTTTTTATTAATTTAATGATATAATTGTTATGGTATAAATAGTTTGGGAATATATATAATACTGACACAACATCAACTTGATGAAAGGGGAATTTATATGAGAGTTAGGGCAATAATGACACCTGTAAAGGAATTGACTGTTTTAAAGCCATCTGATTCAGCTAAGAAGGCGATTGAGTTAATTGAGGAAAATGGTTTTTTATCTTTGCCAGTAACAGAAAATAAAAAGTTTATTGGCTTTTTATCCAAACAGTTCATTTACGATATGTTTTTTAAATCAGATCAATCCGATTTACATGCATTTTTAGAAAAGCCAGTGTCTGATTTTATTCATAATAAGGTGGCACCCGTAACGCCTGATTTATTAATCGAAGAAGCTGCTGAAATCTTTTTTAAAGATAAACTGCGCTTTATTCCAGTCGTTGGAGATGGTGAAGAATTCCTAGGCATCGTTACACAAAACGCCTTGTTTGGCATTCTTACTAAGATTTACGGACTTCACGATCCGAAAATATCAATTTTAACAGATGATTTCAAAGGCGTATTAACTAAGATTGCTGAAACCATTTCTAAGAATGGTGGCAATATTACAAATATCGCATTATTAGATACTGAAGTTATGGGCATCCAAGAGATTTCAATCCGTTTAGAAGGTGCTGATATCGACAAAATTGTGAAAAAGTTGGAAGAGAGAGGCTTCAAAGTCCGAGAGTATATGAAATAGACAGTGCGTAAAAGATAGAGAAGATACAAATCTAATTGTGGTAGATTTGCATCTTCTCTTTTTTTATTTTGTATAGCTTTGAGCGTTAGGAATGGCAATGGCATATAATTGGTATACATAAAACAATAAAATAACTGATGTGAATATTGATAAAAAACAACAACTTTATATAGGACTTTAGACTTATTGTTTACTGTGCATATGGATATTTTGACTCATTGATGTATAATGAAATAGTATTGATTTCAAGAGGTGAGGAATTGGGTAGAGTATTTAAGTCTTATATGAGTATTTTAACTGTATTAGCAGCTATGTTGTTTGCAATTGCTGTATCAAGGGATTTACTTGTCGTTGATATGAGCTATTTAATCATTTTGATAGCGTTAATTTTTGCAGAAGTGGGATACATAAGTTATGGTGGGTCTAATAAGGCAACAATTACAATGCCAATTGTGACCTTTGCATTGTTGCGGTATGAGTTGATAATGGTTTACATAGCCATTATCATATATAACTTAATATATCGACTGATCTCTGTATATAGGGATAAGGCAAATGAACGCATTTTTAATATAAAGCTACTCTATGGGATTACGTCTCATATTGTGCTTGCTGCATTAACCACATATGTATTAAGGTTTTTGTCATTTGATCTGACAATTTCTACAGCGGTTCTAATATGGTGCATGTTTTATGTGCTGATCATCCTTAACGTTTTAATGACGACAACTGCAATTTATCTCAGCGGGGATAAAAGTGTCTATCGTTTTTTTAATCCACTGGCATACTTTCAGTTGGTCAACTATTATACGATCGCATTTGTGGTTATTTATTTATTATCGAAGGCGTATTATGAAGTCGGCCTTGCAATTGCGATTATATCTATTTTGTTTACACAAACCAGCATGTTGATGAAAAGTAGCTCTAAAGCAATTAACGATCTTTTGATTTTTGATCGGATGACAGGCGCATACAATCGTGCTTATTTCGAAGATCAAATTGCATCACACTTATTTCGAAAACAGCCATTCACATTAACCTTTATCGATTTAGACGATTTTAAGCATGTAAATGATTTATATGGTCATATGACAGGGGATAAGTTACTGGAAGATTTTGTTGCCATATTAAAAAACATGATTGGACCAGAAGAACTTTTGTTTAGATATGGGGGAGATGAGTTCTGTGTCTTTTCACCAGGTAAAGTTAAAATGAAGCATTTAAAAAAGGATTTGGATGATTTGATTTTCGTTTATAAGTTAGAAAGCTCAGATCAAATGATTCATTATAAGATTTCCTCAGGGGAGTACTTTTATGCGGGTTATGAGACTGTCAATTACAGTGATGTTATTCATGAAGTTGATCAGCACATGTACTTTAAAAAGAAAAAGAAAAAGATAGAATAGAAATTCACTATGAGTTTCAATAAATAGAAAGAGTTCAGTTGATTTAAACTGAACTCTCTTTTTTAGCAGCAAGGAAATTGATGTAAAATCTGAAGATTCGATGCCTAAAGCGGTTTATTATTTTAGGCACTATCTGTTTTCTAAACTGCGAGCTGCGAAAAAACCAAGAAAGCAATAACCAGCTAAAAGGATGCCAACATTTGTTAGCCACTTAACCACAAAGGTGGTAAAGAACTCAATTGGCATAAGCATGATTAATCGATCGGTTCTAGGATCAAGTAGCCAGAGGTCGTTTGTAAAGAAAATTTCGTGAAATTTAGTAAATGCCCAGTCAAAGTCCACAAAATAAAGCGTATAAAGTCCTGCAAGAGTAAAAATAGTAAGGAAGAAGCTAAGCTTAAAGGGTTTTAAAATTGTTTGGAAAAAAGCACGATTGTTTTCTTTGTTTTGCCACCACAGTATGAAAAATCCAATGAGCAATAACAGGTTCATTCCGATTAAGAACTGTCTACCAAGTGTCACCAGTTTCTGAATATCTGACAAATGTATGATTTCTTTATCGTTGTAGAACTGTGTATTAATGCCATTTATAGGAACTTGTAAGGTGACGTCACCACTTCCGTTATCGATATAAGCAACCAGTGCATGGGTAACTTGTTCTAAACTTGACTCATCTATGCCGATCATTTGATGAACATTGAGTGATTTGAACAAACTATAATAATACCCTTCGTCAAATGCTAAGAATTGAAAGGGGAGTAAAAATGCATCTAATACAAGTACAATGCTAATTACAATTATGCTGAGATGACGTATAAATTTCATAGTTGCCTCCGTTTCTTTTTATCATTATACAACGGTCTGTATCATCTGTATAGACGTTAGTCGCTTTCTTGAAGTCTTTGATAAATGGTGGTAAAATAGAGTAATTAAGCGGTTTCAGGAGGATTTCATGTTAAGAATAATTTTCGGTAAAGCAAAATCAGGAAAGACCTACCAAGTTTATTCAGAAATTGCGAAAGCCATGCAAACCAATAAAAAAACAATACTGATTGTACCAGAACAATTCACACTGGAAGCAGAGAAGCAATTGATTGGTCAGATACAGTCAGAAGGGTTTATCGGCCTTGAAATCGTAAGTTTTAAAAGATTGGCACATAAGGTTGTCAATGCAACGGGAGAGGTGACATTATCCGATATAGGTAAACAAATGCTACTGAGAAAACTTTTTTTAGAAAGCCAAAGTCAATTAAGTGTCTACCAAAAGGCTTTTACAAAATTCGGATTTATTGAAAAGTTTTCTGAAACGATAAAAGAGTTGAAGCAAAATAGAGTTTCTCCCGTACTTTTAGAAGGCTACATAAAGGAAATGCCAAGAAACAACATGACAACACTGAAGCTATCTGATATAGCTGTTATTTACAGTGCTATAGAAAGCTATAAGGAGAATCAGTACAGTGATGAAGAAGATTTATTTGAGAGATTTATTGAAGCAATTCCATCTTCAGACCTGATTTCAAATAGTCTAATATGGTTAGATGGATTTGACAGCTTCACTTTACAAGAGTTAGCTGTGATTAAGGCTATGGCAGAACATGCAAATGAGGTGTCAGTTACACTTTGTTCAGATGGAAAAATGTCATCGGCACTATTTGATCATACCAACTTGTCTTTCCAAAGACTCACAAAAAACGAGTTAGGTAAATTTAAACTTGAAGGACTAGATAGAGAAATGCCGAATTCAGATGTCATGCATATCGCTGAGAATTTGCAAGCTTATCCCTATCAAGTAAAGTCTATCGACGTTGATACAGCGTGTATATTTGCCTCTGACCATCAATTGGGTGAGGTCACTTATTGTGGTGCTAAAATTTTAGAACTCGTAAGAGATCACGCCTATAATTGGAATGATATTATATTGATAACGAACAATCTATCAGCTTACTCAGGTTATATTAAACGCACGTTTAAGGAAATGGGTATTCCATTCTTTATCGATGAAAAGGTTGGCGTATCAAATCACCCATTGGTTCAATTGATTAAATGCTATATTAAACTGTTTTCAGTGGGATTAAACAAGGAAACGGTTTTAGCTTTAGTGAAAACAGGTTTTATAGACACTGATCCACTCAATATTGCAGCATTTGAAATTTATGTCTTAGAGAATGGATTTTCTAGACATAAATTAAATCAATTACTAGAAGAAGAAAATTTAAAATTTGATCCATTAATAAAAGCACTTGATCAAATTCATTATGCAGAGTTGAGACATGGTAAAATTGGCGTCAAAGTTGCAATAAAAGCGATTTATCAGATGTTAGTTGATTTAAAGGTACCTGAGTTACTTGAAAATTATGTCGACACATTTAACGATAGTGGGCTTTCAAATGAAGCGCAATTGTTTTCTCAAATTTGGGAAAGAACAATGGATCTTTTTGATCAAGTGGTTGAATTAATTGGAGAAGATATTATTTCATGGGAAGAACTATATCAATTACTTGAAAGTGGATTTGATGGGATGGAGATTGGATTATTGCCATTGACTGAAGAGGCGGTCCTTATTGGTTCTATGGACCGTTCAAAGGCTCATCCGGTTAAAGTTTTGTTTTTTCTAGGTTTTAATGACGGTATCATTCCAGAGCAGGGGGGTGCGAATCAATTAATCCTCGACTCTGAAAAGGAATGGTTGAAAGAGAACGGCCTACAGCTCTTAGCCGATAGTAAAATGTTTGTAGATAAGGAGCAATTCAATATATATTTTGCGCTTTCAAGGCCGACTGAGCATCTCTATTTTAGTTATGCAAAAACAGATGCGGAAGGTGCTGCGTTGAGACCTTCTTATTTGATTCATAAACTAAAGAAAATTTGCCCCAATATTATCGAACGTGACATTTCAGCTCATGATGATCAAGTCAGCTATCTTATAAGCTCTGAGCAAGCGTCATTTGAACATTTATCCGGTCATATTAGAGGCTATGTGGATGGCTATCCATTAAGTACTGAGTGGCTTGCTTTATTAGAATGGTATTCAAATCATGCCATAGAGAACGCTAAGTTAATTGAATCTGGGCTAACTCATAACAATCAAACGACAAAACTATCCGAAGAAGCAGTGAATCTTATCTATGAGTTTCCGCTTAAAACAAGTGTTTCTAAGTTAGAACAGTTCGTCCAATGTCCGTTTAAATATTTCGTAAGTGCTGGATTAAAGCCTGTGGTACATAAAAAATTCGAGATTGCGGCACCTGATGTTGGCGTTCTGTTTCATAGTGCTTTGGAGCGCTTTGGAAGAGAGGTTTATTTAGAAAAGATCAGTTGGCGTGATATGACAAGGCAAGATGTGCAGATAAAAGTAGAAGAGATCATTGAGGATATGACGGGTAATGATTTGTTTTATTCTAAGTTTCAATATCGATATTTGATTCATAAATTAAAACGTGTCACTATAAAAGCAGCTTGGCAGCTAACGCGACAACTTCAAATGGGGAGCTTTGATCCGATTGCATTTGAAGTTGCGTTCGGTGAAGGTCCAAATAAAGTGCCACCAATTATGATAAAGCTTAATAATGGTGAAAAAGTTTACATCCAAGGTGTGATTGATCGTGTGGATGCATTCGAAATTGAAGGAACAAGATACATTAAAATTATTGATTATAAATCTGGGAAAAAGTCACTTTCACTTTCAGAGGTTTATCATGGTTTACAAATGCAATTAATGGTCTATTTGAAAGCTTGTTTGGATCATCCCGAGTATTTTAAAGTAGAAGAAATACAACCAGCGGGTGCCTTTTATTTTAAAATAGACGATCCAATGATTGAAACAACTGAAAAGCTACTGGAGCAAATAGAAAACAAGATTGCTTCTGCACTGAAAATGGATGGCATTTCTTTAGAAAATGCAACTGTTCTGAAAGGCATAGACAACGCTCTTTTTGAAAATGGTACTTCAGATGTAATTCAGGTTAAGTTAAAGGCAGATGGGGACTATACAAAGGAATCCAAGGTGATGCCATTATTAGCTTTTGATGGCATGCTAAAGCATGTAACATCAGTAATTGAAGGTATTGGTGAAGAATTATATGCCGGGAATATCGCTATTTCTCCTTGTAAGTATGATCAGTTTGTCAGTTGCCAGATTTGTGATTATCAATCCATATGTCAGTTCGATACGAAGTTTAAAGGAAATCAATACAGGCATTTAAAGCGTTATTCTACTGAAGAAATCGTAGAAAGGTTCAAGGGTTAATTTATGGCAAAATGGACAATAGAACAAGAGGCTGCGATACGTCTTAGAGGTGCCAATTTACTTGTTAGTGCCGCTGCGGGTTCTGGAAAAACTGCAGTGCTGGTAGAAAGAATCACGAAGATGGTATTAAATGGAGAGACGAGTATCGATAAGATGCTGATCGTAACTTATACGAATGCAGCAGCGAGTGAAATGAGAGGTCGAATTGAGTCTGCTTTATCATCAGCGATTGAGTCTCAAGTAGGTAATTCAAGGCAATTAAACGAGCAAATTAAACTTTTAAATAGAGCAAGTATTAAAACATTTCATGCTTTTTGTCTCGATATTATACGGAATCATTTTCATCAAATTGACTGCGATCCCAATTTCAAATTAATGGGTGAACCAGAGCGGGTACTGTTGACAGGTCAAGCGATGGAAATGACCATCGAAAGTGCATTTGAGAAAGCGGATCCTCATTTTCTTTCGGTAGTAGATGCGTATTCAGGTAATAGAGACGATGAAAAGCTTAAAGGCATTCTCTTTCAAATTTTTGATTTCATTCAAAGTCAACCATACCCGACTAAATGGTTAGATGAGCAACAAGAGTTGTATCAAAAGGGGCTACCCATTCAGTGGCAAGAAACACTTATTAGACTTTTCAAAGAAAGATTGCAGAGTGGAATACACTTATTGGAATACGCGCAAGATTTGTGTCAAAGACCTGCGGGCCCTTTGCCGTATTTAAAAACGATTACCACAGACATTCAACTTTTAGAGCGATTGCTCGAAGCCTCTAACACGCTTGAATCACTTGCTGAAGCAGTACGTACTGCCAAGTTTGATCGAATTGCTAGCATTAAAAAAGATGAAAAAGAAAGTATGGATGAGTCGCTCATAGAAGAGGTTAAAACACTCATTCGAGATAAAATCATTAAAAAGCAAGTTTTTGAGCCAATTAAAGCGATTCTTGAATACAAACCTATCAGTGAATTTCATGATGAAATGAGCCAACTTTTAAGGGTTTTAGAAGTTTTAATAGAACTAACTTTAGCTTACAGCCAATACTATAAAGACCTTAAAAATGCAAAGAACCTCATGGATTTTAATGATCTAGAGCATTATGCCATTGATATCCTCGAGAACAAAGACATCTGTGAGAGCTATAAAGAACGTTTTGATGCCATCTATGTAGATGAGTATCAAGATGCAAGTGGCATTCAAGAACATATTATTAATAGCATCTCTAGAGGCAATAATGTGTTTATGGTAGGAGATGTTAAGCAAAGTATTTATAAATTTCGATTGGCAGATCCTGAACTGTTTTTAAGTAAATATAAGTCCTTTATCAAGTTTGAAACGCTACTGAAGTCAAATAATATGGTTTTAGATGAGCAAGTCGATTATGATCAGGTGAATGCCCTAATTGAGACACAAACTAACGTTGGAATTCGAATTGATTTAAAACGAAACTTTAGAACGCGACCGGAAATTTTAGAAACCGTTAATGATTTATTCAAGTCGATTATGTCCGAAAATTTAGGTGAAATAACCTATGATGAAGATGCGATGCTAAATCCAGGCATGCATTTTGAAGCCATCGATCAAAACATCGTTGAAGTCAACCTCATCTCAAAAAAGGTTCTAGATCGAGACGATGAGAATCTCGATATTAATGCACTGTCAGGCATGCGTGACAGTGAATACCTTGATAACGATGACGACATAAATGATGCAGTCGAAACGCTTAAAACGGATGAAATGGAAGCCACAGCTATTGCAGTCAAAATAAAAGAGCGTTTGGGTCAGCCGGTATATGATCCAAAAGCACAGATGGTGAGAGCCGCTCAATACAGAGACTTTGCTATTCTATTAAGAAGCTCAAGATCTTGGACACCAACCTTTGAACAGGTTTTTATGGAACAAGGTATTCCATTATTTGCAGACAGTCAGTCTGGTTACTTTGATACACTTGAAGTCAAGTTTATCCTTTCATTGCTTAAAATTGTGGATAATCCTTATGATGATCTTGCCTTATTAACTGTATTAAGATCACCTATAGTAGGACTCAATATGGATGAAATTGTTCAAATTAAACGCATAGGAAATGGAAAATACTATTATGATAAGTTGCTGGCCATCGTTACAGCAATGGATTCCGAAAGTAATCTTAAAACGAGGGTAATTGCACTCAATGAACAGTTAGAACATTTAAGAAAGGCTTCGAAGTATATGTCGCTTGACGAACTCATCTGGGAAGCCTTAACAAAGACTGGATTTTATCAATATGCAGCGGCGATGCCAGCAGGCAGAAACCGACAAGCGAATTTAAAATTACTGGTTGACCGTGCAAGTGCATTAAAGCAATCCCGCATTCTCACATTAAGTCATTTCGTTGAATTTATTGAAAAGATGCACTCTGGAAGTGCAGACTTTGGTGTTGCCAGTTTAATTGGTGAAGCAGATGATGTGGTTAGATTGATGAGTATTCATAAATCTAAAGGATTGGAATTTAAAATCGTTATCATCGGAGGACTAGGTCGAAAGTTTAACTTTATGGATGCACAAGGCGATCTAATGCTTCACAAACAGCTTGGCGTCTCATTGAGCGTCGTTGATACTGAACTACGAACAAAGTCCAAATCACTTGGACAATTTGCTATGAAAGAAGCACTCAAGCGTGAAACGCTTTCAGAAGAAATGCGCGTATTATATGTTGCGTTAACACGGCCAGTGGATCAGCTCATTTTGTTTGGAACGTTAAATGATTTGGAAGCTAGGGAGAAAAACTGGCAACGGCCACAAGATATTTTATCGCTTTCAACGGCAACGGGTTTCATCGATTGGATTATGAGCTCTTGGATGTGGCACAAAAATATAAAAGTGAATCGTATGGATGGCAATACTTTGGCCGAGGGTGCGCTTAAGATCGAACAGATTGAATCCGAGAGATTATACGAAGTGTATTCAATTGTGAATGGGACAAATCCTGAGCTCAAGAAGACCATACGTGAAAGTAGTGCCTATCAAGAGATTGAGCATCGATTTAAGTTCTCTCATTTGGTAAAAACAGAAGCGTATAAACCATTAAAGATATCAGTATCTGAGTTAAAATCTCAGAGTTCACATCAACTGAGCGTATTTGAATCCCCTAAGTTTATCAAGGCAGATGACGTGCCAACGGCCATGGCGATTGGAACGACAATGCATGCACTTCTTGAGAAAATTGATTATCACATGTCGCCTGAAATAAGTACGATTGATGCATTTATAGAAGTTCAAATTCAAAAAAAGCTTGTGGATGAAAAATATGTGTCGATGATTAATCGAAACAAAATCATTGATTTTCTGAATTCGAATTTGGCAGAGCGCATTCGATCCTCTAATCGTGTTAACAGAGAGACACCTTTTGTATTAAAACACGACAATCAGTTGGTTCAAGGGATTATAGATTTGTATTTTATAGAGAAGGATAAATGGGTATTAATTGACTTTAAAACAGATTTCGTAACAGAATTGAGTATTCATTCAGTTGCAGATAACTATAGGATGCAAATCGAAATTTATAAAAAGGCAATAGAATCATTGACTGGAATAGCAGTTGGTGAAAGCTACTTGTATTTTATAGGCATTGATCGTTTATATCCGATAAAAGAGGGGGAAAATTATGCTAGATCGTGAACTTGAGTTGGCTATAAAAGCAGCAAAACTTGCAGGTGAGAGCATTTTAGAGGTTTATCAAAACGATTTCTCTGTCAATTATAAAAAGGATGAATCACCGGTTACCGAAGCAGATGTGCGGGCAAATCAAATTATCTTAGAGATTTTGAAGACGGCCTTTCCTGAAGATGCCTTTTTATCTGAAGAAGTGAGTGACGATTCAAGCCGATTCGAAAAGGAGCGCTGTTGGATTATTGATCCACTTGATGGGACCAAAGAATTTATTAAAAAGAACGGGGAATTTTCAGTGAGCATCGGACTCATGGAAAAAGGAAAAATCGTTTTAGGTGTTATCTATATTCCCGTTAGAAAACGCAGTTATTATGCCGTCAAAGGTGGCGGTGCATACCGTATGGAAGGCGAGAGCAAGCCTATCAAATTGAAGGTATCACATAGAACAAAGCCTTTTAATTTACTCGTTAGTCGTTCGCATCCTTCTAAAAAAACACTGGCTTTACAAGCCTATTTGGGAGAGTCAATTTTAAGTGTTGCAGAGATGGGCAGTGCTATAAAAGGCTGTTTAATTGCTGAAGGTCTTTTCGATGTCTACTATAACTTTGGCTATTCCATGAAATGGGATACATGTGCGATGGAGTGCATTGTTCATGAAGCAGGTGGTATCATGAGAAAACTAAACGGTGAGTCAATTGATTACTCAGAAGTTAATCTTCAAAACTATGGTTTTTTTATAGTCAATAATGAGGCAAATATCGTCGATTTAAAAGCAGCAGGGATTGTACTTTAGGAGGATATAGTGATAAAAAAATATGAAGTTTTATTATTTGATTTAGATAATACCTTATTTGATTTTGAAGCAGCTGAAAAAGAGGCATTGATCGCCACAAAGGATAAGCTAAATTTACAGTTAACCTACGAGGCGTTTCACGATCTTTACCAAAGTGTGAATAAGCCACTGTGGGAAGCACTTGAACGAGGTGAAATCACAAGTGGTGAAATTAAAACAGAACGTTTTATCCGGCTGATAGAGAAACTGAATAGCAAGCATAATCCAATTGAAGTCAGTCAATTTTATACTGCACGTCTAGGCGAGGGCGTTCATCCAGTGTCAGATGCACTATCTGTCGTTGAACAGTTATCTAGTCACTATGAACTCGTTGCTTTAACGAATGGTATACAAACGGTACAAGAGAGTCGGATGGCGAGGTCGCCAATAGGAAAATACTTCAAGCATTTGATTATTTCAGAAGCAGTTGGTTATAGCAAACCTGAGCCTGAAATTTTCGAAAAGGCACTCTCACTGGTCGGTACATGTGAAAAAACCAAAGTGTTGATGATCGGTGATTCTCTTAAGGCGGATATTGAAGGCGCATATAAGTTTGGAATTGATGCCATCTGGGTTAATTTAAAGGATGCAAAATCACCTGAAAATCCGACATATATTGCTCAAGTGAATCACTTAAAAGATTTGCTCTCCATTTTAATATAAAGCTATCATTTTAACTTTAAAAACACTAAAATAGCAATAGGGATCATTTGGAGGGAATTTATGAATTGGGATATTATTGAAAAGTCAGAATATAATACATCAACATGGGCACAGGGGACCACCACGCAATTGTACATTTATCCTGAGACGGGCGATTATGCCAAAAGAGAGTTTGATTGGCGAATTAGCTCAGCAACCGTTGATGAAGACGAAACCACATTTACAGTTCTCTATGGCGTAAAAAGATGGATTATGCCCATTGATGCATCCCTTCATTTGGAGCATAAGTATCAAGGCAAAGCGCTTTATAGCATAACCTTAAATCCTTACGAAGCGCATTGTTTTAGAGGGGATTGGGATACTGGAAGCAAAGGTAAAGCTAAAGATTTTAATTTAATGATGAGAGAGAATACTTTTGGACTTTTAAAAAGTGTAAAATTATTTGAGGCTGGTCAGCGATTAGAAACGATTTTTCCAGAAGCATTTGATGAAAGGCTACCTCATATGGGGAAAAAATTAACGCTAGGGTTTTTATCTTTTGAAGGTGAGCTCAGGTTTATTAGTGGTGCTGAGGCGCTGCATATCGAAAAAGAAAAGCTCGTTTTTATTCACTATGCGATCGATGAAATCGATCAAATGAAGGCAATAGAAGTAAGACATATGCACCAAGAGCGACCTAATTTCATCCTATTTGCTTTGACTTATGGTGAAGCAGATTAATTATTGAAAAATAAAACAAAGAAAAAGCCTATAATCAGTGTACAATAAAATGGTGTACTTGATCATAGGCTTTATTAATTATTCGTTTTCCGTTGTTCCATCTTGATCTTTTGACTCATCTGCTACTGTACTGGATAGACAGACATCAGCCATTTGTTCAGATGTTGCTAATGGCAGAAATAGTGTAAAAGTGGTGCCAATATTAAGCTCACTATCCACATGAATTCGACCGCCATGTTGTTCAATAATAATCCTTGCTATTGATAGGCCAAGCCCTGTTCCCCCATGCTGATTTTCTCTCATCTTAGTACGAGATTTATCCGCTCTATAAAAGCGGTCGAATATGTTTGGTAAATCTTCTTTTGAAATACCGATACCATTGTCGGATAAGGTAATAATGGCATGTTTTTCAGACTTTCTAAGAGAAATCCTTATTTCACCTTCGTCAGGTGTATACTTAATTGAGTTGTCAACAAAGATACGCAAAGCCTGTTTAAGTTTATCCGCTGAGCCATGAACCACGACTTGGCTTTCCACATGTTCAATTAAGGTATGTTGGCTATCGATGAGTTTGGTCTCTTTTATGGTTTCTGCAACTAAATCAGATAAACAGAAAGTATTTAAATCCATCTTTAGTGTGCCTTTATCATTTCGTGCTATGAATAAGAGACTTTCAACTAGGCTGTGCATGTTGTCGGTTTCACTTAAAATCGCTTGGATACTCTCTTCTAAAATGGCTGGATCGTCTTTCCCCCAACGGTTTAGCATACCTGCATAGCCTTTAATAACGGCAATTGGTGTTCTAAGCTCATGAGAGGCATCGGAAACAAACTGCTTTTCACGTTCATAGCTTTTTTGGATATCATCTAACATTTGATTAAATGTAAATGCCAAATCTTTCAGTTCGTCTTTTGTACCGCTGACATTCAAACGTGTATTTAAATTGTTTGCGGACATATCTTTGACATCTTCTGTCATAGATAAAATTGGTTTCATGTGTTTTTTTGCCATCTTTTGAGCTGAACGGATAGAGGTAAGTACTAATACCAATGAGAGGACGAATCCAATAGGGAAGGTCGCTTCTATGGTATTGGTTTCAATCATCATGTCGGATCTCAATGCAACATAATAGAGCTTGTCATTATTCAGCAAAATCGTATCGGTCTCGAAAATATTTGGAAAATTTGGGAACGAACTTAAATTATATTCTGAATCTGTAAGTGCAAAGTCAAAGGCCAATACATCCTCATTGCTGCTAAAGAGTTGCTGATAGTTTTGATCATATACATAATAATCGACATTCTTATAGGCTACATAATTTGTTATGGTGGAAGAATTATAAGTGTTTTCACTTTGAGCAATTTCTGCAACATATCGTATATCCTCTTTTAGATCTTGACCTGCTTCATAAAATAAATAATACGAGAATGACACGTAAACTATAAAGAATAATAAACCTATTAAAAAGAGCAATCTTATGGCATAACCTACGGTCAACTTAAACGTTATATTAAACCTAAGCAGAGAAACAAAACGATCATAAGAAACTGAAAGATAAGATTGACCAGTGTCTCTTTTTTGCTTTTCGTTTTGGATATGCGCCATTCGAGACTCTTTTAATTCAACTTGTGAGTTTTTTTTCTTCACTTTTGTTTCAGAGGATTTATTAATTTGTGGTGAATTAACTTCTTGCTTTATCGGTTTTGAAGCATTGATAGATTTTGAATTTCCACGACGCGACGGTTTATTTTTTGGCACCTCAATTAAGACTTCTTTTTTAGTAGCCTTAGGTTGACTTGCTCGTATGTTTTCATTATTGCGTATGGGTTCTTTTCTGGTGTTATTTGATGATTTGCTGTTTTGCTGAAGAGTGTCTTTACTTATGATCTTCATCTTTAAATAGATAACCTACCCCTCTAACAGTGTGTATAAATTTAGTACTAAAACAATCGTCTATTTTACTTCTGAGATAACGAATGTAAACATCTACTATTTTTGTTTCTCCGAAATAATCATAGCCCCAAACTTTGTCAAGGATTTGCTCTCTGGTCAGTGCAATATTGCGGTTTTCTGCGAGATAATGGAGCAAATCAAACTCAGTTTTAGTGAGTTCTATAGGCGTCTGATCATAAAAGGCGATGTATTGATTGTAGTCGATTTTCAATTTTCCTGAATTAAATAGATTTGTGTTTGATTGCGCTGGCGTAGCTGCTTTTCTGAAAATACGTCTAATTCTAGCCAGCAACTCTTCGATTGCAAAAGGTTTCGTCATATAGTCATCTGCGCCAAAATCTAAACCCATTACTTTATCCATCGTATCATCTTTTGCAGTGAGCATGATAATAGGAACCTCAGAGTTTAGGCGAATTCTTCTACAAACTTCCATACCATTTAAGCCAGGTAACATAATGTCGAGTACAATCAAATCAAAATTACCATCCAATGCTTTTTCAAGGCCGCTTCTTCCATCATTAGCGGTTTCAACTTCAAAGCCTTCATGTTTGAGTTCAAGCTCGATAAAACGAGCTATTTTCACATCATCTTCGACTACAAGTATTCTTTGCATCTATTCCTCCAAGGTTAAGTCTTCTAATACAACTATAGCATTTTGAAGATGTTTTTAAAAGTGAAAAAGAGAGAAACCTAAAGGCTTCTCCCTGTTGTTTTTACATTATTCCATGCGATCTTCTTCTTTTTTAGAAGCTTCTTTTTCACCATCGAATTTAAATGTTTTCTCGAAGTTTACATTTTTGCCCTCTGCATCAAGGATACTGATGCTATAGCCAAAGATGTAAGGCAAAATAAGTAGGAAAAGCGAGAATGGTAATGTGAATAATATAATGATCGCTGCGATTGTAAGTGGTAAATCAAGAACTTTTTTGTTCTTATTACCAATTATGAAGTTTGTTTTGTGCATTTTACCAAAGAACTTTCTGACGTCATCGAAGAAATCACCTTGATTATTTCTTCTTGTTTGATGCGGATTAGGTCTTTGTGGTCTCTGAGGTCTTTGGTGTCTTGTGTTTCTAGATTGTTCTGTTTTATTAGATGCTTCTAAATAAATTAGTGCCTCTACCATATCGCCATCGTGCATTTCAAGAGCTTCTTTTGCTTCTTTATAGCTTATATTTGCGCGCTCCATGAGCATATCAATTTTTTCTAAACTTACTGACATATTGAATTCCTCCTTACTGATCTTATACACATAGTGTAACATGTGATTATTAATCCAAAACCAACAGTTGGTTAAAATTTGGATAGAAACATTATTCTTCTGATTTTGGGGTGTGTTCTTTAACCCAATCTACGACGTCTGTTGTCTTGCCACTTTGTCTTACGATTTCCATTTTGATACCAAAGAGAAGCGGAGCGAGTAGTACAAAGATCGATACTGGCAAAGTCCAAAGTCCAACGAGCAAAACTACCAAGGCCGGTAATTGTAGATAAACGTGATCTTCTTTCTTCCACTGAACTTTGATGACCATTAGTTTATTGGCAACTTTCATTATTTGTTTGCCCAACCATTTAAGTTGTAACATCACTGTATCCTTCTTTTCTTCAAATGCTTTTTCTCTTGTTGCCTTTGATTCTTCTTCTCGGTTGGTTTTTGTTTGTTCGATTCTAACGATTGCTTCTACGACGTCACCATTTGTAGCTTCCAAAGTTTCTTTTGCTACTTTATAACTAACACCTGTGCGCCCTATGATCGTGTCAATATTTTCGAGTGTAACTGACATATTATTTTCCTCCTTAAAATGTGTTTCGGTTGGATTTGATTTCATTATAGGATTAAGACATTAATACGAAACCAACATAAGGTTAGAAAACAGATAGAAATCCTTTAGTAACTAGATAAAATCATTTGTTAAGAAACCGTAAGCGACATTAATGAATGTTAATAGTTTATCTATTGACTGAATAGTTCTCAAATGATAATATCATTTACGTTGACAGGTTATATGATTGAATTGCATAAGCGTTTACATTTATCCCCCTTTTTTAAATAAATGTAAATGGTCAATTCCGGCGCATTGGATGCGTCTTTTTTTTTACCTGCTAATGGTAAAAAATGGCAGGTTGACTTATCACAATAAAAGCAATAAACTAAAATAGATTCAAGTTTAAAGGAGGACGACATGCAAAAAAATAGAAAATTGATATTTGGCAGCTATTATGGTTTCATGGTAATGGGTATGATCGTCATTTCATTTGGATCAACGATGCCTTACATAAGAGAAAACTTTAATTTTAATTATGAATTAGGGGGATTAATTCTCGCGATATTCTCATTCAGTTATCTGATCAACGGCTTTTTAAGTGGCCTACTGATCGATAAAATGGGACATAAACGCGTTCTTTTGATGGGAAATATAGGTTATGTCCTCGGTCTTGTACTGATTGCTCTATCAATGAACCAAACGTTCTTTTTTATCTCAGTTGCTGTTTTGGGAATTGGCTGGGGCTTTTATAATACGACAGGCAATGTTATTATGAACGACGCTACAAAAGGTGATGGGAAAGCAATGTTGCTTTTACACATGTCTTTTGGTGTTGGCGCATTTATATCGCCACTAATATTTGGTTTTTTAATGAAACTAAGTCTAACTTGGAGAAGTTTCTACTTATTATTGGCAGTTTTTTCTGCATTATCCTTTGCGGTTAACTTAAGGCTGGAATTACCTGAGTTAGTTGACGAAGAAGTGAAAAAATCCAAGCTTAATCAACTAGAATTGAAAAAGATTGGATTATTTATGGCGATTTTGTTCTTTTATGTAGGGGTTGAAAACGGTTTTAGTGGATGGATGACCAGCTATATTAAAGAAACGACTTCAATTGCAGACGCTTCCGCTCAAAGTTTACTCTCAGTACTTTGGTTAACTATGATATTAGGGAGATTGGGTATCGGTTTACTCGGTTCAAAAGTAAGCAAAGTTTTTATGATATTTACATCAAGTGTTGTGCTAATCGTTGGTATGCTTTTGTTTATCGTTTCAAATACATGGCTGCCGATTTTGATCTCTGTGATTATTATAGGTACTGCGATGTCTGGTATCTATCCGCTGACGCTAGCGGATGCTAATCCTTATATCAAGGGATCTGGCCTAGCAACTGCACTTGTGATTTCAGGTGGAGGGATGGGAGCATCTAGTATTCCATATCTAAGTGGTAAATTTGCAGATAAATGGGGAACTGAAGCGATTATTACAACCCTTACAATTTCTACTGCCATTTTGATTCTCTGTACCTTTGTAAACTGGAAAATCAACCAAGAGAAAGTAAATCATGAAACTAATGATTAAAGACCAAACGAACCTGTTTTTCAAGTTCAGAATAAAGTGGGTGGTCTGCTATTGGAGAAAGCAAATTAAGGATTTCATAGTAATACCATTTTTGATCTTCATAACCAGCATTAAAGCGATTCCATAATTGATCGCCTAATGTGTTGAGATTTCTATAAATGCTTTTAATATTTGTCAGCTTATCGACACATACGATGAAAAGAACATCTATAGGTGCTGTTCTTAATCTTGAAAGGTAATTCAGCTTTCTATTCTTCCATGTTTCGCTCTTATCACATTCTGAACAGTAGTCCACATAAAGTCTGACAATTGGTCCAAAAGCTAGCTCTATTTCATCTAGAGTTAATGGTGTATCTTCTACAGTATCATGTAGTATACCTGAAACGATGACTTCATCTGAAAGATTATTTTTTGCCAAAATCATACCGACTTCTATAGGATGGGCAACATAAATGTCTTGATCAAGTTTTCTAATTTGGCCTTCATGTGCTTTTATGGCTGTGTGGATCGCTTTATAGATATGCATAGTCGCTCCTTATGTTTTGATTTTATTTTAACATAAGCATGGCACATAAAATATATATGAATTTTAAAAATGTTATTTAGGAGTTATATATGATTGGTGTAGATATGGTTGAAATAAATAGAATAAAAAAATCACTTGAGAAAAATGAGCGTTTTTTAGAGCGAAACTTTACCGATGCAGAACGTGTATTGTTCGCAGAGAAAAGCAATTCGCTTCAGACGATAGCAGCTAATTTTGCTGGAAAAGAAGCAGTTTCTAAAGTTTTTGGTACTGGCATTCGTGGTTTTAATTTAAATGACATTAGTATTGAACGTAATGCATTAGGTAAACCAATCGTCGTACTTTATAATGGTGCGCTTGAAAAAGCAAAGCAGATGAAAATTCAAAGCGTCGAATTATCTCTTTCACATACGTCTGAACACGCGATAGCATTTGCAATGGCAATCTTTGAAACAACATAAAAAAGTGTGGTAATCAAATGTAAAAAGCGTTAAAATGGATGGGGTACGAAATTTATATGAGTGAGGTTTGAACATGAATCAATCGACACGACCTGTTTGGGCGGAAATAAATTTGGATCATCTAGCACATAACATTTCTGAAGTAAGAAGAGTGACAAAAAAAGAATCACTTGTTACTGCTGTGATTAAAGCAGATGGTTACGGTCATGGTGCGATTCAAATTGGTCAAACTTTACTAAACAATGGTGCTGACAGATTTGCAGTAGCAACTTTATCTGAGGCATTACAGCTGAGAAGCTCTTTTCCAAGTGTGGAAATAATGGTATTGGGTTATACACCAGATGAACTGATCCACGATGCAATCTCAGCTAGAATCATTCAGACTGTGTACTCTTTGGAACAAGCCATTTATTTTAATAGAATTGCTGCAAGTATGACTGCAACACTAAAAGTTCATGTTAAAATAGATACGGGAATGCGACGCATTGGATTTGAATGTAATGAA
>DJWQ01000148.1:21097-33527 GCA_002441045.1 Firmicutes bacterium UBA6226
GCTAAATGCAAAAGGCGTCAACATACCGATAAAGCACATTTGTAATAGTGCTGGGATTATTGATTTTCCAGAATATCATTTTGATATGGTTAGAGCTGGTATTATGATGTATGGGCTTTATCCTTCTTCAGAAGTAGATATGAGCAAAGTAGAGTTGAGACAAGTTATGTCTTTGAAGGCAAAAGTCTCTCATGTCAAGATGATCGATGCTGGCGAAGGGGTTAGCTACGGGTTGAAATTTGTATCCGAAAAGCCGATGCAAGTTGCTACCTTACCTTTGGGCTACGCGGATGGTTATACGAGACTACTTACTGGAAAGGCAAAAGGGTTGATTTCAGGAGAGTTAAAACCGATTATCGGTAGGATTTGTATGGACCAATGTATGATTGCAGCAGATGATCTTCAGGTTTCAGTAGGCGACATCGTCACGCTTTTTGGTAAAGATGAAAGTGAAGCGCTTTCAATAGATCAAGTTGCCTCTTGGTTAGGCACCATCAATTATGAAGTCGTTTGCATGATCGGTAAACGCGTACCAAGGCATTATCATAGAAGAGGCACCTGTGAAATGGTTTATGATACAATTTTGAGGCAAAAATAGACTTGATTATGGTAGAATCAGTGAAATTGTGGTATGATTAAGATTATCTATGTGTCATAACATAGTGGTAAACGGATATTTGATTGGAGATGATTAAAAGCGTGACTATTAAAAGAGGCGATGTCTTTTTTGCAGATCTTTCACCTGTTAGGGGATCCGAGCAAGGTGGACAAAGACCTGTATTGATTATACAAAATAATATTGGAAATAAATATAGCCCTACGGTGATTATCGCTGCCATAACAGCGAAAATTGCGAAAGCAAAGCTACCTACCCATGTAGAAGTTGGAGCTTCTCAGGTTGGGTTGTTAAAAGATTCAGTTGTCCTATTGGAACAAGTGAGAACGATTGACAAAACAAGATTGATACAAAAGCTCGGACAGCTAGAAGATGATGTGATGGTAAGAGTTGACAAAGCATTAATAATTAGCTTAGGGTTATATGATGATGCTACATAATACCTGTATATTTATATGCAGGTTTTTTCATGACGATGACGGAGGCGACTTTGAGAAAAAAAATATATTTGGCGATACTTTTAATAAGTTTAGTAGCAACAAGTGCCTTAGTTTTAGGCAGAGTTAATGTAGAAAAGCAGAGTAAGAGTGTGGAGATACTCGCTGATTATGAAGAGTTTGCAATCATGGCTGAGCAGCAGGGGTTAACTGCTGAGGAAATGTTTACAAAACTAAAAGAGGCAGGCGTAACAGGTGTTGCTTTAAAAGAAGAAACACTTTTTTCCATGGTAGATGAGCAAAAGGCAATTTCCTATGATCTTTTAAAAAATGTTAAAGGAGATATTGACTGGCCCTCAAAGTATGGTGAAAAAGCTGCGGCTTTTTTAGCGTCAGGAGACGTTGATCCTTATAGCATCGTTGTAAGAACCTATGACGATTCTCTTTTTGAATTTATGAAAAGTGGCATTGAAGCGAGATACGACGAGGCTTTTTATACTATTTTTGATGAGTCAGTTAAAACCATCGTCTTAAACGGAACGATTAAAGACATTTATTATTCAGAGGATATTCGATATAAAGACTATTTATCAAGAGGGGTTAAATTACCGAGAGTCGCAGTGTCTTCAACCATAGAAGATATTGGTTTAGGTTTTGATCCTGAAAAAGTCAGTCAGATTCAATCTTCAGGCTTAGAAGTGAATTTAAGACCTAGCAATTTTAATCACTATAATACAAAAATTGTAGATGCTTATTTCGGTGAAATTGAAAAATATAATGCAATGCCAAATGTCATTATTTTTAATGGTAGAGAGATCATGAGCTACAGTTCTGATAAAGGAACCTATGACTTAGCATTATACGATCGATTAAAAGAACTTGATCTACCAATAGCAATGGTTGAAGCTGCTGACCAACTAGGCTTTACTGAACAGAAAGGAATAGATGTTCTAGCTAGAGATCTTGAGTACAATGTGGTTCGTGTATTCCCAATGATTGAGTACATTCAACAAAGATACAATTACCTTGGCTACTATGAGGGTGGAAAAGAAATTGAGAATACCATGTATAGAGCTATTACCGAAAGAAACATTCGCACCATTTACTTTAGACCGTATAAAGATAGTAAATTCACTTATTATACTGATTTAGAAGAATATAAAGTTACTTTTGATGGACTAGCAAAGAGATTAGAGGCACACAACATAACTATTGGTAAACCTTCAGTTATGCCATATCATAATACTTCTATTTATTTGGTAATTTTGTCTGCTTTTGGTTTGCTTGTACTTGGTTTGATATTATTGAAATTGATATTTGATATGTCAGATCGATTTGGTACGATGCTTTTAGGCTTAGGATTAGTGGGCATTGTTGGTATGAATTTTGTCGCTCCAAATTTGAGCTTGGAAATTTTTGCTTTTGCAGCTGCGAACATTTTCCCGACATTAGCGATTTTGTTTGCGATTGAGTTTACAAAGGATTTGGTTTTAAGCAAAAAAGTATTTACACTTAAAGGTATTTTAACCAAATTTGTTATTGCACTTAGCGTAGCGATGACCATCTGTATCATAGGTGGGCTTTATGTTGCAAGCTATCTGTCTCGAGCAGATTATCTACTTGAGATTAGCTTCTTTAGAGGGGTTAAAGTGAGTTTGGTGTTTCCAATCGTTGCCTTTGTGATTATCTATATTATTAAATATGGCTACAGACGTAATTTAGAGGATATAAATGATAATTCATTCTTTGTTTCAGATATTAAGCGTTTCTTATTTGAAGATGTTAAGGTTTATTATGCCTTAGTAGTTGCTGCGCTAGCGGGTGTGTTTTACATCTATATTGCTAGATCAGGACATACGACAAGTATTGAAATATTAGACATAGAATTGATTTTTAGAAACTTCCTGGAAGATGTACTTTTGGCACGACCAAGAAATAAAGAAATATTCTTAGCTTTTCCTGCATTAGCTGCTGGTATATTCTTTGCTGCTAGAAATTACAAGAAGCTATTATTTCCGTGCCTTTTTGCAGCGACGATAGGATTTGCTTCTGTAGTAAACACATTCTGCCATTCACGTGCGCCAGTTTATCTATCAACTGTAAGAGGCTTAACCTCTATGGCCTTTTCATTGGTTATTGGTGCCGTTGTTATCATAGTATTAGAACTAATCAATAAGGCATTTGTGTCTTATTTTGGGAGTAAAAAATATGAGTAAAATTGTGATTTCCGGTTTTTATGGATTCCATAACATCGGAGATGAAGCTATTTTGAAAGCCTTGACACAGGAATTGATGGATCTGGATGCATCGATTGAAATCACAGTTTTATCGCATAATCCTGAAGAAACTATGTCTAAATTTCCAGTTCAGGCAGTTAATCGACGTGATGTTTTTAAGGTGTTTAATGCGATAAGAAAATCGGATATTCTACTCAGTGGTGGTGGCAGTTTGCTTCAAGATGATACCAGTGCTAGAAGCATTCACTATTATTTGGCTATTTTAAGAATGGGACTTTTCTTAAGAAAGAAAGTATTTTTGATCAGCAATGGGATTGGTCCAATTAATCGACCTTCAAATCGAAAGCATGTCGCCAAAGTTCTAAATCGAGTAAATCATTCAACAGTTAGAGATAATAATTCTAGAGAACTGTTGATTGAAATTGGAGTTAAACCTGAAAAGGTTACCGTGTCAGCCGACTTAGTGGTCGGTATGCCTATGGAAGCCCTGGATAAAGGTGAAGCTATTTTAAGCAAGTTGGGAATCGTTGACCACTCTCGTAAAAATCTAGCGATTGCTATTAGACAAAAAGACTTTAGGGATCAGGAAAGACGTGACGCTCTAGTGACGTTAGCAAATGAGCTTGCACAAGAATATAACGTTGTTTTTATACCGTTTTACTACAAAAACGATACTAAAATATACAACGATATTCATATGGATACCGATGAGCACGTTTATTTTATTACAGATAAATACAATTCTGATGAATTTATGAGCTTACTACAAAATATGCACATTCTTGTCGGTTCGCGTCTTCATTCATTGATATTCTCTTTGGTAGCTGAAGTGCCATTTGTGGGCATAAGCTATGATCCAAAGATTGAGAATTTTATGGATATGATTGATATGAAGCCGGTCTGCTCAATGAAAAACTTTGACATCGATTCGATAAAAAGAGGTGTAGAAGAAATAGAGAAAAATTTCGAGCAATCAAGCGTAAAAGTTTTGGCAGCAAAACAGAAATTAAAGGATTGTCTTGCACAAAACGACGAGATGTTAAAAAAAGTGCTTTAGTTAATGGAGGATGTATGTCGGATAAAACGACAGTTAAGATTTTTGGAGTGAAATTTGATAATGTGACTTTAGAAGAAGCCAATCAGAAGTTTATTTCTTTTGTGACTTCACCTAGATTAAAAACGATTTATACACCTAACCCTGAGTTTGTGATGATGGCAAATGAAGATCCTGAATTTAAGAAGGTTTTGAATGAAGGTGATATGGTTGTTCCTGATGGCATCGGTATCGTGTTGGCATCAAAAATACATCACCTAGGGATAAAATCAAGAGTTCCTGGAATTGAAGTGATGGGATTAATGCTTGAATATTGTAATCGTGCGGGAAAATCGATTTTCCTCTTTGGTGGCAAACCAGGCGTAGCTGAAAATGCTGCTGAGAAAATTCTCGCAAAATATCCCAACCTAACCATCGCTGGTTTTAGAGATGGTTATTTTGACGAAGGCCAAGAACTAAAAATTCTTGATGAAATCAATGAAAAAAAACCAGATATTGTTTTTGTTGCATTGGGTGCACCGAAACAAGAAAAATGGATTCACAAACATAAAAAAACTCTGAATGCTTCTGTTGCAATGGGTGTAGGTGGCGCATTAGATGTTTGGTCTGGCAATGTAAAAAGAGCGCCACTAATATTTCGCAAGCTGGGCTTAGAATGGTTCTATCGTCTCTTAAAACAACCTTCTCGTTTAGGGCGTATGATGATATTACCAAAATTTATGATAAAGGCGATTTTCACAAAGCATATTGAAGGCTGAAAATATAACAAATTGACTTGGAGGTAGATATGGAAAATCAAACTATGGATGAAATGCTAAATCAATTTGGAATGACTGAGAAACTTTATACAGGAGATATTGTTGAAGGAACAGTGATTTCATCTAATGCTGACGAAGTTATGGTAAACATTCGTTATATGGCAGATGGTATATTACCCAAAGCAGAACTTCCTGATGGCAATCCTATGGACTTCAGAGAAGGCGACCAGATTAAAGTCTATGTTATGAAACTGGATGATGGTGATGGCAATGTGATGCTTTCGTTGACAAAAGCCTATGAGGTCATCATTTGGGATGAATTTCAAGAGCTATTTAACAGTGGTAAATCTTTTAAAGTAAAAGTCAAAGAGGCTGTAAAAGGTGGCGTAGTTGCACTATATAGGGGAGCGCGCGTTTTTATTCCTGCATCACAGTTATCTTTGAGTTATGTTTCTGACTTAGCCGTTTATGTAGGCAATACACTTGAAGTGATCCTTACGGAATATTCAAGTGACAATAAAAAGGTTGTAGCTTCTCACAAAACCATACTTCAAAGTCAAATGGCGGTTAAAAAAGCTGATTTTATATCAAGAATTAGTCCTGATGATAAAATGACTGGAACTGTAGTGAGAATTGCTGATTACGGAGCATTTGTCGATTTAGGTGGGGTTGATGGCTTAATTCATATTTCACAGATGTCATGGAGAAGAGTAAAGCATCCATCTGAAGTGTTAAAAGAAGGCGACGTCGTAGAAGTAATCGTATTATCAGTCGATCGTGATAAAGAAAAAATTTCACTTAAATTAGCACAGGTACAACAAAATCCTTGGGAGACAATCACTGAGCGCTATGCAGTTGAAGATATCGTGACAGGAAAAGTGACTAAATTTATGACTTTTGGTGTTTTTGTTGAAATAGAAGAAGGTGTGGAAGGATTAATCCATATTTCTGAGCTCTCAGAAGAACATGTGATGCGCCCACAAGATATCGTGCAAATTGGCGATGAGGTTGAAGTGATGATTATCGAACTAGATGCTACAGCAAATAGAATGTCACTGAGCATGAAAGCGGTTGCATCAATCGATGAAGCTGATTATGAAGACTATGCTCAAGAGGATGTTCAAAACACTACTTTATCTGATTTATTTGGAGATAAGCTTAAAAATTTAAATCTTAAATAATGATAAAAGCCACAGATTCTATGAATCTGTGGCTTTTGATGCTTTCTGATGTGTTTTTTTGCATCGCTGATTAGCATGGCGATAACGGGGTAATATTTTATCAAATGGTTATAGTGAAATATGTATTTAGGAGGCCAATATGGATAAGCTCAAATTAAAACCCGAACAACTCTACAACAGATGTGATCCAAGCTTACTAAGTTTTGAAACTACGGAGGAATTGAGCCCAATCCGAGGTATTATCGGACAAGAACGAGCAAAAAAATCCATGACGTTTGGTCTTGGTGTAACTAAAAAGGGTTACAACATCTATGTGTCAGGACAATGGGGAACAGGTAGAAACAGTTTTGTTAATATGCTTACTGAAGAGCAAGCGATTAAACGGCCCGCACCAAGTGATTGGCTTTATGTTAATAATTTTAAAGACACTTACCATCCGATTGCTATACGCGTGGAAAATGGTCAGGGAAAAAATATAATCAAACAAATCGAGCGCGCCATTCGATTTTTACGTCGCGGCATAATGGAGATATTTTCTAGCAGAGATTATGAAAATGCGAAACAAAAATTAATTGAGGCTTATAATGAACAATCCAATACGATTGTTGAAAGATTGAATGAAATTGGAAAGAAGTATGGTTTTTTATTTTCTTTAACGGAGAAAGGCATCGTAAGTATTCCACTTAAAGACGGAAAACCAATGAATGAAGAGGATTATCACAATATCTCTCAAAAAGATTATGAAATTCTAATGAGTAATTCGCAAAAACTAAGTCTTGAAACCATAGACTTGTTTAATAAGCTCAGAATGGAAGAGGAGAATCTTAGAAATCATCTAAAGAGTCTGGATGAGCAAATGGTTCGACATCTCGTTAAATTTCATTTAGAAGGCATTAAAGAAAAAAATAAAAATAATGAAGAAATTCGTCGGTATATCGATATGCTTGAAGACGATATCGTTGAAAATCTTGAATTCTTTAAGGAAGAAGAAGAAGAGGAGGACGAGAATAATCCATTAGCGATATTTGCAGCGAATAAAAATCCAGAGTCGTTTTTTGAACGCTATCGAATTAATTTGTTTGTGGATAACAGTGAAGTCAAACATGCACCCGTTATTTTTGAATCGAATCCAACCTACTATAATTTGGCGGGCAGTATTGAGTATCAAAATGAAATGGGCGTGATGAAAACAGATTTTACAATGATCAAGCCAGGTGCACTCCATCTTGCAAATGGCGGTTATCTTATTTTACTGGCAAAAGATATCCTTAGCAATCCGTACTCGTGGAAGAGCTTGAAGAGAAGTTTGCTAGATGAAGCGGTAACGATTGATAGTAGAGCTTCATTTGCAGGTGCTTTAGTATCTCAAACCATTCGACCAGAGCCGATTCCTATTGATGTCAAAGTGATTATCATTGGTGATTATTATACCTATTCTATTTTAAATGCTTATGATGAAGAGTTTCAAAAGCTGTTTAAAGTTATGGTTGACTTTGACGAGGAGATGGAGCGAACACGTGAAAATATTGATCAGTTTTCAAGATTTGTCTCTACAAAATGCCAAATGGAAGGCTTGAGTCACTTTACTGCCGAGGCAGTAGCGTTATTGGTAGAGCATGCTACCCGACTCTCTGATGATCAGTCTAAATTAACGGCTCATTTAAAAACCATTGGCGACATTATCATTGAAGCAGACGCTTGGTCGAGCTATTATAAAGAAAACTATGTCACGAGGGAACACGTTCAAAAAGCCCTTGATGAGCGAAAAATCAGGGCTAACAAGTACGAGGAAAATACACTTTCGCTTTATAAAGAAGGTGTCTATCTCATGGATGTAGATGGTTTTAAGATCGGTGAAATAAATGGTCTTGCAGTAGTGGGTGCTGGTCAATATTCATTTGGTAAACCTTCTAAAATTACGGTTTCCACATATCAAGGCAGACAAGGTATTATCAACATTGAAAGAGAAGCTAGAACCAGTGGTAAGATTCATGATAAAGGCGTTATGATATTAACGGGTTTCCTTGGGCGTATGTTTGCTCAAGACAAACCACTCGCATTAACCGCAAGCATCGTTTTTGAACAACTTTACTCAGGTGTCGATGGCGATAGTGCCTCTAGTACAGAGCTTTACGCCTTGCTATCTGATTTGTCTGGCGTTCCAATCAATCAAGCGATTGCAGTAACGGGTTCGGTCAATCAACGCGGAATCATTCAACCTATAGGTGGCGTAAACGAGAAAATTGAAGGCTATTATAACGTCTGCAAAATAAAGGGTTTGAACAATGAACAAGGCGTTATGATTCCGATTCAAAATGTAAAGAACTTGATGTTAAGTGAAGAAATCGTAGATGCGGTAAGAAAGGGTACTTTCCATATTTGGGCAATTTCAAATGTAGATGAGGGTCTTGAAATTTTAACCGGTAGAAAGCCTGGAAAACGAACTTCGACAGGAAGTTTTGAGAAAGGAACGATCTATCATTTGGTTGATGAACGCCTAAAATTACTAGCAAAAGATGGTCGCACAACAAAAAAAGATTCGGGAGCCTCAGATAAGACATCCCGAACATCAAAGAAAGCTACAGAATAAAATTTCTTAAACCAGTTTCAGTCAATAGCTTGTGTATCTTTTGATCAAAAGCATCTGATGGCAACTTTGAAACGACCTGACATTCAAAAGCGATTCCTATGCTAGGGATCGCTTTTTTGAGTGAATTGAAAAAGCGATCATAGAAACCACCACCATAGCCAAGTCTATAACCAAGTAGATCAAAAGCGACACCAGGAGTTAACACTAAGTCGATGTCTTCAAAATCGATTTGAGAATGTTCACTGGGATTTGGCTCTAAAATGCCATAGCTGTTTTTTACAAGCGCATTTAAATCATCTACAAGGTAAAAATGCATCGTTTTAAGAGTCATATCAATAAGTGGTAATACCAGCCTTTTACCTGTTGCCAGGATTGATTCGTTGATTTTTTGCATTTCAATTTCGTTTCTGAAGCTAACGAAGGATGCAATGGTATTGGCATTTTTAAATTCAGACATGAGAGTAAGTGATTTTAGAATAATCGATTCAGCTTTTTCTCTTTCTTCTGTAGTTAGCATATTTCGTCTTTCGAGAATTTCTGTTCTGATTTGCCTCTTGTCCATAAATTCACCTCGGTGTAATATTTATTTAATAATTATAATCAATTATACTATTAAAATCATCCTTAAGTATAGGTATAATGTATATAGGGTTTACGCGTGACGCAACAATTAGTATAATAACAACAGAGCGTGAATTCTGTAAACGTTAACAGTTAGCAACAAGTGCTGAAATGGGAGATTGATATGATAGAATTTCAAAATGTGACTAAAAAGTATGACAATGGTGTTCTAGCACTTGATAGAGTAAGTGTCAAAATAGATAAAGGTGAGTTTGTTTTTATCGTCGGCCCTAGTGGCGCGGGAAAATCAACATTTATAAAAGCAGTTTTAAAGGAAGTCGATGTGACCAGTGGCCATATTGCAGTGGATGACATGGACATTACGAAGCTTCACAGGCGACGCGTACCTTATTTGAGGCGAAAAGTAGGCGTCGTTTTCCAAGATTTTAGGTTGTTGCCTAATAAGACGGTCTATGAAAATATTGCTTTTGCAATGGAAATAACGGGGACCCCACACCGTAACATTCGAAAGCAGGTTCCAATGATCTTAGCACTGGTTGGATTAAATGGAAAGGGGAATTTCTACCCCAACCAACTGTCTGGTGGTGAACAACAACGTGTTTCCATAGCACGATCAATTATTAATAATCCACCCATTTTAATAGCGGATGAACCAACTGGAAACTTAGACCCAGATACATCTTGGGAGATAATGAAAGTTTTGAGAACGATCAATCGTCGTGGCACCACTATTTTAATGGCAACACATGATCGAGAGATTGTCGATATTATGAAAAAACGCGTCATAGCCCTAGAAAATGGACAAATAGCTAGAGATGACAAAGTGGGAGTGTATGGGTATGATGATTAAACCAGTTTTTACTTTAAAAGAAGCATTTAAGAATCTTTGGCGTAATCGATTAATGAGCATTGCCTCGATTTCTTCGGTTTCAGCGACGCTTTTGATTCTGGGCATTATTTTTGCATTAATTCTCAATATCAATGCAATGGCACAATCAGCTAAAGATCAGTTTGATTCAATTCAAGTTTATTTGAATGATGACTTAAGCAGCGATGAAGTTATTGCGTTGCAAGATAAAATTAAAGAAGTTGAAGGCGTCTCAGATGTCGTCTATGAAAGTAAATCAGATGCATTAAAAAGAATGAAAGAATCTTGGCAAGATAATGCTTATTTACTTGAGGGCTTGGAGTCAAATCCTTTGCCCAGTTCATTGATCGTCTACTTGTCAGATATTTATTATTCTGGTAGTGTGCTTAATGAAATCAAAAATTTGAATGGTATTGAAGAAATTAAGTCTTACCAAGATATTGTTGAACAGTTGTTATCGATAACTGAAGGCATTAGAAAAACTGGAATAATCGTTATCTTTGTCTTAATAGCGATATCGACCTTTATCATTCACAATACGATAAAACTTACCGTGAATTCAAGACGACGCGAGATTAACATTATGAAATACGTTGGCGCTACGAACTGGTTTATTCGATGGCCATTTTTAGTAGAAGGAACGATTCTTGGATTAATAGGGGCAGGCCTTTCCGCATTAGCAATGAAGTTTGCTTATGACTATGTTTTTGAAATGATGCATTCAGATTTTTACGTTTTAGTATCTGCATATGTAATCCCACCTACCGATTTGATGAAAGACGTTTTATTTTTATTCTTGATCATTGGAGCTGGAATTGGCGCGCTTGGCAGTATTTGGTCTATGCGTAAGTATTTAAACGTATAGGAGGGCGAGATGAAGAAAGAAAAATTTAGATCTGTATTTTCTTTGTTTTTAGCGATTACGCTTCTCTTAACTAGCATTTCCTTTGCCAATGATGAACTTAAAAAGCGAGAGAGAGAGCTAGAGGAGCTGAATCAAAAGCTTGAAGCAATTGATGCGGATATTGATGCCAATCGAACGTTACAAAACCAAACGAATCAGAAAATTAATACCGTTCAGAACAGTATTAAAACACTTGAAGGTGAAATCACTCAATTGAATACAGAGATAGACAATACTGAAATTGCTATTGATGAAAAGACTAAAGAGCTTGCTGAAGCAGAAGAAAAAATTGGTGAAAAAAATGAGCTTCTCAACGAGCGACTAAGAGTGATGTATAAGACCGGTACGATAGGATATGTAGAAGTACTCTTTGGTGCAGAAGATTTTACGGATCTTCTTTCAAGAATTGATATGATTCAAATGATAGTGGTTCACGATCAAAATCTAATTTCATTTTTAAAAGAGCAACGGGATATTGTTGCTACTAAAAAATTAGAGCTTGAAGAAATCCAAGAACAATTATTAGCTTTAATTGATACTAAAATGAAAAAGCAAGATGAATTAACAGTTGCGCTTAATAATTTAATTGCATATAAACAAGATTTAAAAAATGATGAGTCTGCAATGATTGAACTTGAAAAGGCAACACAAAATGATGCAGATAAAATAACAGACCTCATTAAAAACCTGAAACTTGCTGCAACCTATGTTGGTGGTGAAATGATGTGGCCAGTACCAGGTAAGTATTCAATTAGTTCCTATTTTGGGAATAGATTACACCCGATTTCGAAGGAATATACGATGCACACCGGTATAGATATTGAATCGCCGAGAAAAACGCCTTTTGTAGCAGCTCAAACGGGCACTGTTGTATTTGCCAATTGGTTTGCAGGCTATGGAAAAGCAATCATTATTGATCATGGTGGTGGCTATACGACTTTATACGGACATCTTGACGTCATTAGCGTCAATGTCGGTGATGTTGTAAAAAAAGGTGAAGTTATCGGACAAACCGGTAACACAGGATATTCTACTGGACCACATCTACATTTTGAAGTTCGTATGAATGGTGAATATGTGGATCCAATGACTTATGTTAAAGGAAATTGAGGTGTATAAATTGAAAAAATCAAATGTTGTTATATTGAGCTTATTTTTAGTCGCGATTACTGCACTATCTACATTTTTTGTTACAACTTTACT
>DJWQ01000150.1 GCA_002441045.1 Firmicutes bacterium UBA6226
GCATGCGGATCGGAATGGATGATCGCGTGAAGGAAGCTTTTTTAAAGATTGGCTTACATGCTATATTGTTTGGTGTTTTCACAGTTGTTTTCAGTGTGCTCACCGTACATCTTCTACTTAAATTATATGGTAGAAAGCAGGTGACAAAATGACGTTTAAAATAATTTTAGCGGTTGTAATTGGTGGTATCGTAGGCTTGTTTGTTCCAGATAGCTGGTATGCTCTTTCTGATACATGGCTGACTGTGGGGCTGTGTCTTCTGCTCTTCTTTGTGGGCATCGACATCGGTAAAAATAAAAATGTTTTAAAGGATTTGAAAAGGTCGGGTGCTTTGTTCTTTTTAATTCCGATAGGAGTAGCTGTAGGAAGCTTAATCGGTGCTTTTATCATTGGTGCATTACTCGGTTATCCACTACATGAATCAGGCGCTATCGGTTCAGGACTTGGCTGGTATACCTTATCTTCAATCATCATAGCACCGTATTCGGCTGAGCTATCTGTACTTGCCTTTTTAACCAACGTCGTAAGAGAAATCATAGCGATTATGATGATTCCTCTTGTGGCAAAGTATATTGGCTTCTATGAAGCGATTGCACCAGCTGGTGCAACGGCTATGGATACAACATTACCCATCGTTTCGAGAAATACAAACTCTGAAACTGCCGTGCTGTCATTCTCAACTGGATTAATCCTTTCAACGTTAGTACCCATTTTAGTACCATTGTTTTTAAGATAATTAGTAAAGTTAGATAAAAAAATAAAGGTGCAGCTACTTATCCAATCAGATAACCAGTGGCACCTTATTTACGATTAATATTTGTTACAAAGTCTCGATGAACTCTAAAACCTTATCATAATCTGGGTGAGAGCCAACTTCTTTTACGTATTCGACGTATCTCACATTATCTTCTGCATCGACAACGACGATCCCACGCGCTAACAGTCTTAAACCTTCAATTGCGTAGCCGTATTTTGTACCAAAATCGAGTGACTGATAATCTGAAACGACGATTGAATTTTCAATACTATTTGCCACACAGAAGCGTTTTTGCGCAAATGGTAAATCCACGCTCACAGTAACAACCATTACATCGGGATGTTTTGTCGCTTCTTCGTTAAAACGAATGGTTTGGAACTCACAGATGCGTGTGTCGATAGAAGGAACAACGCTATAAATTTTGATTTTTCCATTTAACTCATCAGAACTGAATTCAGACATATCTGTTTTAACCGCTTTAAAAGCAGGTGCTTTCATTCCAACTTTAATTTCTTCTCCTAAAAGTTTGATGGGATTACCACCCATAGTAATTTGATCTCTCATGACAACCTCCAAATATATGTTTACAATTCTATAGTTAACCGAAATATCATTTTATAAACAATTTTCTTCGACATTTACAAAATGTTAAAAATTGCGTTCACAAGTCTACCCTCAAGGTGTATAGTGGATAATGTAATGAATAAAGGAATTGGAGGTCACTATGTTTAAAGAAATGCGCGTTCAGAAAAAAGTTATGCCAGCAGATCGTATCGACAAACTGATTTTAGAAGGCGAATATGGCGTTCTTTCAGTTTTGGATACAAATGGCTATCCATATGCTATACCAGTCAATTATGTCTCTGATGAGCAAGCAATTTATATACACTGTGCAAAGGAAGGTATGAAAATAGATGCCATCGCTGCGTACGAAAAAGTTGGTTTTACAATCGTCGGCCGACATAGCGTCGTTGCAAAACGATTCTCAAGCGATTTTGAAAGCGTTGTCTGTTTTGGAAAAGCAGAGTTTGTTGAATCAGATGATACAAAGCTTGAAATTCTAAAGCGCTTTATTGTGAAGTACGCTCCAGAATTTACAGAGGGTGGCTTTAAATATGCAGCAAATGATTTTCATAAGACAAACATCATCAAATTAACGGTAGAACACAAGACAGGAAAGACCAACATCGATTTATAAGATAGGAAGTATACATGATAGATAGACAATACGAAGCGGTTATTGCACTTGCCAAAGAAGCTGGTGCGCTTCAAATGCATTTTTTTAGAAGCGATGCGCTTTCGATAGAGACAAAAAGCACCTCAGTAGATATGGTAACTGAAGCCGATATCGCATGCGACAAACTCATCGTGAGTCGGTTAAAGGCTTTGTTCCCTGGAGACAAAATCTTATCGGAGGAACAAGGCTTTCAGCCTAGCGAAACAGCATCTGATTATGAATGGATCATCGATCCGCTCGATGGTACGACCAATTTTTCAATAGGGCATCCTATTTTCGCCGTTTCTATCGCAAGATGGTATAAAAACAGGCCAGAGTTTGGCGTCGTTTACGTACCAACATTAGAAGAGCTCTATTTTGCACAAAGTGGAGCGGGCGCTTATCGTGTGGTAAAAGAACAGACACCTGTAAGACTTTGTGCATCAACTCAGTCAGAACTGGGTAAGAGTGTAATAGCGACAGGATTTCCATATGATCGAGCAACTGCTAAAAACAACAATTCTCAAAATATCGCGACGATGGTACCTCTCGTAAAAGGACTTAGAAGACTAGGTGCAGCAGCTTATGATTTATGTCTAGTAGCATCAGGCGTCTACGATGCATTTTGGGAGCTTAGACTAGGAAAGTGGGATCTCGCAGCAGGTGTTTTAATGATAACTGAAGCGGGTGGTGAGTTTAATTATCATTACGATGCTGAAAGATATAATGTGATTTCAGGATCAAGTAAAATATGTAAAGCCATTGAAGATAAGGTCTATCTGTCTAATAATAGTCATGAATTAAGAGATTATCAATTATCAAAGTTATAATAGGAGAAAATCACTTGAAACAACCTGTTATCTTAAAAGGAAGTCATCGATCAAATGGTCAAAGCAGCCGATATGTTGATCAACTTGTGGAAGAACTAAAGAAAAACGAAATTTATCCACAAGTATTTGACATTAACCATTTAGCTATAAAGCCGTGTATCGATTGTAGTGTTTGTTCAAATTCATATGGTAAATGTGTGCATGATGATGATATGGAATTGGTTTATAAGGCGTTAAAGGCGACCGATGTCCTCATCGTTGCTTCGCCTGTGTATTTCAATGGTATCACCAGTAAACTTAAGCAACTGGTAGACCGTTGTCAGATGATTTTCATCTGTGATTTTAAACATGGAAAGCCATATGTGGATCATATAGTGAGTGAGGATAAGCAAGGTTATATCATCTCACTAGGTGGAGCAAATGCGTATACCGATCAATTTACTGGGAACGCACTAAGTTTAGGCTTGGTTTATAGAAACCTAAGAATGCCGTTAACTGAGCATTTTACTTATGCAGGTACAGATCATATTGATGTTCTAAGTAGAGTTGAAGCAAAAGACGACATCGAAAAAATCGTCCAAAATTTGAAAGACTTTTATGATAGAGTCGGAGAATAATAAGGAGGGATGACGTTGAAGGAAAAGATGAAATTGGGTCTCATTCAAATGATCACCTATAAAGACAAAGAGATGTCACTGGATAAAGCAGCTGAAAATATAAAGCAGTTAGCAAATCAAGGCGCCGATATGGTTGTACTGCCTGAGATGTTTAACTGTCCATATGAGACGCAAAGATTCCCACAATATGCAGAACCAGAAGGTGGTCCAACCTGGCAGAGAATGAGACAAGTGGCAATAGAAAATCACATCTATTTGGTATGCGGCTCTATCGCTGAAATTGAGGATGGTAACATCTATAACACGTCCTTTGTATTTGATAGAGAAGGCAATCAAATCGGTAAACATAGAAAAATTCACATGTTTGATATCAACATTGAGAATGGTCAGTACTTTAAAGAATCAGAGACCCTCGAAGCCGGCGATCATGCCACTGTGTTTGAAACAGAGTTTGGTACAATTGGTCTCGCAATTTGCTACGATGTAAGATTCCCTGAGCTGTCTAGAATGATGGTGGATCGAGGCGCAAAGATGTTGATTTATCCAGCTGCTTTTAATATGACAACTGGACCAGCACATTGGGAACTTCTTTTTAGAACCCGTGCTGTGGACAATCAAGTCTTTACAGTTGGCTGTGCACCAGCGAGGGACTACTCACTGAGCTACATTTCATATGGGAATTCCATCGTCGTCGATCCATGGGGCGATGTGCTAGGTAGATTAGATGATTCGGAAGGGTATCTACTAGGAGAAATTGACTTTGGAGAAGTCTCTCATATTAGAGAACAGCTTCCAATCATCAAGCAACTTAGAAAAGATGTTTATCATAAGTAAGAGAAAGTAGCTATTCTACTTCTGAATATTTTCTATTAATAGATTTAATTAGCTTAAAGATATAATAATACTCTCCAGAGGACCGGTCCTCGTATAACTGCGGAGCCTCCTCAGAGTGTTTTTATATCTCTAAGCTATATAACAA
>DJWQ01000181.1:0-4162 GCA_002441045.1 Firmicutes bacterium UBA6226
AGGTGTTATACGGATTCTCAATTGCTATATCGGCAAAGCTAAGAACGTCTTTTCTTTCTTGAAGAATAAACTGTACCGTTGCACAGGATTGTAGCAGCATGCCAATATCAATACGATTGTGAAAAACACTCGAAACAATCGGAAATTCTTCCTCAACTCTCGCTTCACGCTCAATAATAGAAGCCAACGTTACAACTTGATCAACTGTCATACCTAATTCTTCAGCTCTTGCATAATACTCGTCTTTGAATACCTCATCAAATCTACCCAACATTCTGTCGACGATTTGATATTCAGTAACACCTACTTTAAAGGTGTAGGTATCTGGGAAGAGGTAACCTTCAAGTCGATAGCTTCTGTCAACGCCTTCTAAAAATGGATAATCAAACGCACCATTTTCAAGTACATCAATAAAAGTATCTCGATCAATCAATCCCTCCGCTTCAAGCTTATCGACGATTTGTCTGACTTCATAGCCTTCTGGGATTGTAAATGTAGTCGTTTCAACGAAGATATCACCATCGACTAACTTATTGATAATCGTTTCAAGATCCATTGATTTAGAGATTTTATAATCGCCTGCTTTCATTTGACCATCAACTGACATTTCTTTTGCTTTCATCTTAAATGCATTCGCATTTTGAATTAAGCCTTGTTCTTCAAGATCGCTCCCGATGCTCGCAGTAGTAGCGCCACTAGGAACAGTAAACAAAACCTCCGATGTATCATTCGGATCAGCTGGCGTATAGTATTTTTCTAAAATTGCAGAACAACCAGAAAAAAACACTAAAGTGACAAACAGCAACATTAGAAGTGTTAACTTTTTCATATTTCCTCCCAAAGCTAAAGTACTATACCTCCATAAATACAGGTAGAATCATTGGTGATCTTTTCGTACTTTGATAAATATATTGACTGAGTGCATCTCTAACAGATGTTTTTAACGAAGCCCAGTCTTTAATGTTTTTGTCATAGCATTTTTTAAGCTCTTCCTCGATAACCGCTCTAGCGCCATCCATTAATGGTTCAGATTCTCTCACATAAACAAAACCACGCGAGATCAAATCTGGACCGCTGATATGTTCTCCAGTAACGCTCGAGATTGCAACTACGATGATGATTAAACCATCTTCAGCAAGGTGCTTTCTATCTCTTAGAACGATGTTTCCAACATCTCCAACGCCCAATCCATCGATAAACACTCTGCCTGCTTGAACCGGTTTGCCCAATCGTGCACCTTCTGAAGTGAATTCTAAAACGCTGCCATTATTAAGGATGAAGATATTTTTGTCATGCATCCCCATTGACATGGCAAGCTGTTTGTGACGGTCTAAATGAACATACTCACCGTGTACTGGAACAAAGTACTTAGGCTTTGTTAATGCCTGCATGAGTTTTAACTCCTCCTGCTTAGCATGACCAGATACATGGACGTCTGCCAATGATTCATAAATCATTTTTGCGCCTTTTTTAGTCAACTGATTGATGATTTTATACACAGATTTTTCATTACCTGGGATTGGGGATGAAGATAAAATAACCAAGTCGCCAGGTGTAATCTCCATATTTCGATGTTCAGAGTTTGCCATTCTAGCAAGCGCACTCATCGGTTCACCTTGTGATCCAGTTGTAATAACAACTAATTCATTCTCTGGATATCGAGAAATGTCCTTGATGTCAATAATCATATCATTTGCAGGTAATTTTAAATAACCTAGCTCAATAGCAACCCCAGTGACATTTACCATACTTCTTCCAGAGAAGGCTACCTTACGATTATTGAGGTAAGCTGCATTGATGATTTGTTGAACACGATGAACATTAGAAGCAAAGGAAGCGACGATGATACGTGAAGTCGCATGTCTGAAGATTTCTTCAAACGTATCTCCTACTGAGCTTTCAGACATCGTATAACCTTCTCTTAAGACATTTGTACTGTCTGAAAGAAGCGCCATAACGCCTTCATCACCAAGTTTTGCTAGTCTGTGCAAATCCGTTCTTTGACCATCTATTGGTGTAAAGTCAATTTTAAAGTCTCCTGTTTGAACGATAGTGCCATAAGGCGTTCTAATCGCATAAGCAACTGCATCTGCAATACTATGGCAAACGCGAATTGGTTCAACTTCAAAAGCACCTACTTTAATCACTTGACCAGGTACGATTGTGATTAATTTAGGATTTAATTTATGCTCTTTTAACTTGTTTTCCACTAATCCAAGCGTTAATCTTGTACCGTAAATCGGTACATTTAAATCTCTAAGAAAATAAGGAATTGCACCAATGTGGTCCTCATGACCATGCGTTAAGAATATCCCTCTTAATTTTTGATGATTTTTCTTAAGGTATGTGATGTCAGGGATTACAACATCGATCCCTAATAGTTCATCTTCAGGGAAAGCCATACCACAATCCACCACAAAGATATCATTTTCAAACTCATAGGCAGTCATATTTTTACCAATTTCGTTAAGACCACCAAGCGGAATCACTCGAACAGGAGATTCCTTTGAAATGTTTTCTGTCATGCTTTTAGTGTTTTGAGCAGCTTTCGGCTCATCTTGTTTTGCTTTAGTCTTATTCTTGTTATTTGCATTCTTATTGTTTGTATTGTTTGTATTGTTTGTATTGTTTGTATTGTTTGTATTGTTTGTATTGTTTGTATTGTTTGTATTGTTTCTATTTGTGTTGTTTTTCTTAGGGTGGTTTGAAACCGTTTCACCCATATTATTTTTCATGTTATCTTTTAATTCTTCATTATTTATTTTCTTTGTCATATGTCACCTCTTATCTAATCTACAGTCAATTTTTCCGATCCGACTGCGCCGATGACACCGTTCCTATTTACGAAAAAGAAACCCTGTACTAAACAAGGTTTTTACATTTACTACAAATACCATAAAATTTTAACTTATGATCTAGGATCTCAAACGCATATTCCTTTTCAATCTTATTTTCAAGCTCATCTAATAGATCGCCTTCCACTTCAATTACTGCACCACATTGTGTGCAGATTAAGTGATGGTGATTGTGATGGCCTTCATCATTGTATAGTTCATAACGTACACAACCATCCTCTAAATTTAAGGAAGATACGACTTCAAGCTCCTCGAGTAATTGTAATGTTCTATAAACAGTTGCCAGTCCCATTTCAGGATTGGTTTGTTTAACGATGTCATAAATTTCTTCTGTATTGAGATGTAAGCCTTTGTTCGCTTCAATGGCACTCAATATCGCTATTCTCTGTGGTGTTAATTTATAACCCGCTTCCTTTAACTTCTTCTTGTATCCATCATATACTGAACTCATAATCTCACCTCAATACTATTATTATTCTTATTCTTCGTCCATTTCGTCTAGCAATTCATTGTAAGCATCTACAACTGAATTTAATTCGTCTTCGTCTTCAATTGTTTCAAAAACAAATTCAGCATCTTCTTCTGAAACTCTAAAGATGAGTATTTCATCTTCATCATTTACATTTGATAGAATCGCATATTCTTGACCATCGAGTTCAAGATTTGCAATTACATTAAACAGTGTCGGAACACCATTTTCGTCTAGTAATTCAACCACATCAGATTCTTCAAAATCTGGCTCTACTACATCGAATAAATTATCGCTCATGTTATTCTCCTTCTCTATTAAACCGTTCTATTTCGATCTAAATAACCTTGTAAAATCAAAGAGGCTGCGAGCATATCCACGACTTTCTTACGGTTTTCGCGTCTTACATCGCCTTCAATTAACGCACGTGTTGCGCTCATCGTCGTTAATCTTTCATCCCAGAACTCGATTTTTACCTTTTCTTTAATTCGATCGGAATAAATCAATTTTTTTTCTAATTTATCCATGAATTGCTTGGTTTTCTCTCCTTGAGGTCCAACTGTACCATTCATGTTATATGGCATTCCCGCCACAATAGTCGTTACTTCATATTCATTAATCAGATCAATCAATCGATCGATGTCTTGCTTAATCGACTGTCTTATTATGGTTTCTTTTCCCTGTGCAGTTATCAATAAAGCGTCGCTTATAGATACGCCAATTGTACGGTCACCAACATCCAATCCCATTATTCTCATTTAATCATATCCTCCAGTATACCGTATTTAGACGCTTTATACAATGTTAATTCTCAATAGACTTTAATGCAAAACTCAGG
>DJWQ01000181.1:4187-5395 GCA_002441045.1 Firmicutes bacterium UBA6226
TTTCTTTTCTTTATGGTCAATTCGACTAATCATTTCATCCGTGATGGTTTCACCAAGGATTCTTGCGACATTATAATCAATTTCAGCAGTAGATTGCATACCAAATGCAATCGCATCCAAATAAGTCTGTGATTTAAGGTAGTCAAAGCACTGTTCAATACCACCCAGTAGATTCCCACCGCCAAATGGTTTCATGCCAAAAACGCCACCGCCTAAAGCCTTGTAGCGTAATAGAGCTTTTTCCATATCTTCGCGTGTACCATCTTGTATCCCAAGTCCATTTATATTTGTAATTGGATGTACAATTTCTATTTCAGGGTACTTTATTGCCCCCAGAACACCTGCTACATAATGTGTTGAAATGCCAAAAGCTCTAATTTTGCCTTGCTGCTTTTGTTTTAAAAAATATTCTATTGCTTCATAGTGTCCTTTAATCGTATGTTCGCTCATTTGCTCATGAAGCATAAACACATCTACGTAATCTGTATCCATCTCTCTAAGTGCTTTTTCAAAACTTTCCTCAGCAGTTGATTCAGAGTACGCATAGCACTTGCTAGCGATCACAAGTTCTTCTCTTCCAATTCTCTTAATGGCCTCTTTTAAATGTGCATATGTTTCATATAACTCAGCGGTATCTATAAAGTTAATGCCTTTCGAATAGGCATATTCAATCAATAAGGCCCCTTCATTAGCGCTCAAATCGCGTTGAAGCGGCCCCATTGTTAAACTTCCGAAGCAAATCTTTGATACCTCAATATTTGACTTCCCTAATTTGTTGTAAATCATTTCTTATTATTCTCGATATAATAGTTGATTAGAACTTCGAGGATATCATCTCGTTCGATTTTTTTAATCATAGTTCTTGCATCGTTGTGTGTTGTGATATAGGTAGGGTCACCAGAGATCAGATAACCAATCAATTGATTTACAGGGTTGTACCCTTTTTCATCAAGTGCGTTGTACACATAAAGCAAAATGTCTTTATGCTCACCATTTTCAAGATAATCCTCTACACTAAATTTCATCGTATTTTTCATCGGAGTCCCCCTTCTAATCGAAGTAATTTATCCTATGATGTCATTATACCCTTTTTAGCTTAATAAATCATAAACTTTTTGAAGTGCTTCTTCAACTTTTTCAGGGTCTTTGCCACCAGCCTGTGCCATGTTTGGTTTGCCACCACCACCGCCACCAGCGATTTTTGCAAC
>DJWQ01000177.1:0-26470 GCA_002441045.1 Firmicutes bacterium UBA6226
TATGTCTTTCGATCGGTTTATAAAAAGGGAAGTGGTTCCGTAAGGTTTTACACTGCGGTGATGGCGACATTTTTGGTTTCAGGATTTTGGCATGGCGCAGGTTGGCGATTTGTTTTGTGGGGTGGCATCAACGGTGTCTTCGTTTGTATGGCGCATTTTATGACTAGAAGAAAATGGTCATTGCCTACACCAATCGCATGGGGACTGACTTTTATCGGTATCGTCGGAACCCGTATCATCTTCGTATCCGGTTCACTTAAGGATGCGATTCACGTTATGAAAACCATCGTCGATTTTTCTGTATATAACGGTTGGGCCAAAACAGCAATTCTGGCTGAGCTCGGTCAATTTTTAATCGACAATATCTATATCATGGCACTATTAGCGGTCAGCATGTTTATTGCATTTTTCTTTAAAAATACAAGAGAAATTACAGAGAAGTTTGACAGCTCTTACAAATACGCTTTTATTACAGGCGTATTAATCGTCTTGTCACTGTTTCAGATGTCCAATGTGGCAGATTTCTTGTACTTCCAGTTTTAGAGAGGAGGCATTATGAAACCGTTTAAATGGGTAAAGTTATTAATTTTTGGACTTGTGTTTTGTACCTTAATGCTTTTTGCATTTAATATCATCGTTGATCCTTTTGGTGTTTTCGGTGATCGCTTCATCAATTTTTTCGCATATGATATGAACAATAACCCAAGGGTTGCAAAAATCGCTTATCTGGATCAACATCATGATGAATACGATTCTTATGTGATCGGTGGGTCGAAATCAAGTTCGTTATCGCCTGAAAAACTCAATCAATATTTTGAAGGGGCATCGTTTTATAATATGATGATGTATGGTGGCGATTTTTATGACTATGAGCAAACTGTTCATTATCTAGTAGAGAACTATGAAGTTAAAAACATCATCGTCCACATGAGCATGCAGGAAATTGATCACTACAACCAATCGCCACGTAACATCAACACTGAGTTAAGTGGTAAGGTTTTAGGTGAATCTCAACTAAAATACTATACTAAATATCTTACTTTGAACCTTGAGCACGGCTTTAAAAAGATAGCTGGCTTGATTCAGAGAACTCAAAACCCTATGGCTTATGCGACATTTGTGCCTGAGCTTGGGGTCTATAATAAAAGCGTAAGGGACAGTGAAGACTTAGGGACTTTAGAAGATTTTTTGGTTAAGTATCCTGAATTTAACGAGCCATTGTGGCCACTTTACGGTACTGCTATAGACGATAATGTCGCTGCACTTAAGCGTATAAAGACGTATCTAGAAGAAAAGGGAATCAACTTTTACTTCGTTTCAGCGCCTACTTATTATAAAGAGATGGACCGATATGAGACCGCAGACATTCAAAAGCTTTGGAGAGGGCTCGCTAGTGTAACCGATTTTTGGGATTTTACAGGATATACTGATTTTTCATACGATGCTAGAAATTTCTATGATAGAATGCATTACCGTAACACGCTAGGTGATCTTATGGTAGAGACGATGTTTTCTGGTGAGCAGCCAGTGAGTGATTTTGGTTATTATACAACTTCTGAAAATGTTGAAGAAAGACTAATGAGTATGCTTTCAGGACGTTTAGAAGTGGAACCTGGCGAGCCTTTATCGGTACCTATAGTGGTTTATCATCACTTATTATCTAAAGCAGATGACAGCGACAATATAACTTTAGATAAGTTCAAGGCAGATCTTGAAGCCTATAAGAATGCTGGGTTTACCACGATAGTATATTCTGATTTGATTAATTATGTCTATGACGGTATCGCCCTTCCTGAAAAACCATTAATCATTTCCTTTGATGACGGGTATCTGAGTAACTATGAGCTGGCTTATCCTCTTTTGAAAGAGATGAAAATGAAAGCAGTTATATCTATGATTGGCTGGTCGGTAGGTCTCGACTATGATGTGATGAATGATCGACCAATTATACCTCACTTTACATGGGAACAAGCCAAGGAAATGACTGAATCTGGAGTAATCGAGCTCCAGTCGCACAGCTTTGACCTACATGCGCTTCAGAGTGATGAGGGCACAAGAGCAGGTGTTTTACAGCTTCCAGTTGAAGATGAACTGGCCTATATTGCGACGTTTAAGCAGGACAATGCGCTTTTTCAAGCAGAGATGATTCAAAATATCGAGCGAAGAGCAACCTTCTTTACGTATCCATATGGGTATTATAATGCCTTTACTGAAGGGCTGTTAAAGAATATTGGTTACTTTGGGAGCGTTACGGTTGAGGAAGGGATCAACCTTATCGATCGGAATCCAGAGTCTCTTTTCGGGCTTAAGAGAATTGATGCAGCTGGTTATCTTACCCCAGAGATGATTGTTGAAAAAATATTACAATTCCATTAAATGGATTGAAGGCAGACGCAACTTGTGATATATTTTAAATATTAATGGAGGTGCAAGATGAGATTACGTAAAAATAGCCGAGTTCAATTAAATAGTATTAAGGCCTAGTGTAATCAAGTCTGACCGTTCATGAATTCGTTTTTTGAGCTGTAAGCTTTGTCTTACAGCTTTTTTTGTTGTCATAAACGTATTGTAAGTGTCATGCTTACAATCTATAACATAGGAGGGTGTGTCATGTTAAGTTTTATCAAATTACGCCGTAGTACAAGTTTGTAATAACCACCTAAAAGCATCCTTTTAGGTGAATACCGAAAGGAGATTATGATGACTGAACAATTAAATGCCTATAATGAGAGGCAAAATTATAACCTTGAAACCGTTAATGCTGAAAAAGCAGTTGTAGTAGGGGTTAATATCAATAACAATCCACTTTATGAAAATTCGATGACTGAACTCGAGAATTTAGCCCTCGCATGCCAAATACAATGTGTGGCTAGAGTGGAACAAAATTTAAAACGTGCGACGACACAATATTATGTTGGCAGTGGAAAAGTAGATGAAATCAGAATGGGTGTAGAAGCCTTTGATGCGGATCTTGTGATCTTTAATCATGAGCTAACGCCATCACAGATGCGGAACTTAGAGAAAGCTTTAAGCGTTCGTATCGTTGATCGAACCAATCTGATACTGGAAATCTTTGAACGTCGTGCCCAAACAAGAGAAGCGAAGCTTCAAGTAGAAGCGGCACATCTGAAATACCTTTTACCGAGACTGATTGGTTCATATGAAGCTCTAGGCCGTCAAAGTGGTGGTGTAGGGACGAAAAATAAAGGTGTTGGTGAAAAGAAACTTGAGCTCGATCGACGTAAAGTGGAGCAAAAAATTCATGATTTAAACCGTGAAATCGATCAAGTTGAAAAGGAACGCATCACTCAGCGTAAGAAAAGAGCAGACTCAAGAGTAAAAGGCGTTGCGCTTGTGGGATATACCAATGCTGGGAAGTCCACTTTGATGAATGCCATGCTAGACCTATATTCTCAGAAAAAAGAAAAAAAAGTTTTTGAAAAAGATATGCTTTTTGCAACGCTGGAAACCTCTATTCGTCAGATGAAGCTGCCTGATAAAAAGACGTTTACACTTTCAGATACGGTTGGATTTGTCAGTGAGCTACCACACGATTTGGTTAAAGCGTTTAGAGCAACGCTAGAAGAAGTCAAGCAAGCGGATTTATTATTACACGTTGTCGATCTTGCCAACTCGGATTATAGACATCAAATGCAAGTGACACTTGAAACACTAGCTGAGATAGACGCAGCGGATGTACCCATGCTGACCATTTATAACAAAGCAGATATCGCTACTGTCGATTTAAGCGAACTAGTAGATGGGATCGTCGTGAGTGCAAAAACATCAATGGGTATTGATTCGCTTGTAGATGCAATCAAAGCATATATTTTTAAGGATTTTATCGACTGTGAAGTGAGAATTCCTATTGAAGATGGTAAGCTATTTGCCTACATCAATGAATATTCTGGTGTTAGTGAGATGCGTTTTGAAGAAGAATCAACCATTCTGCAAATCAGTTGTAGTCCAGAAGTTTATGAGAAACTCAAAATGTATATTGTCGCTTAGAATCGTTGTTATAAGTGTCAAGTTTTCGGTCAATTGCTGAGTCAATTGACCGATTTTATTTGCTAATAAATTCAATTAAGATATAATATTTATATAAGTTTTTATAAGCATTTTGAATTTTTTTTGCACGAAGTTCTTGTATACATATTGTAGCTTCTTTCAAATCTAAATATACTAAAATTGCCATTCATTGGAGATCCTATGATTAAACCTTTTAAATTAACGACACTTAAAAAGAGTCTAATTTTATATATAACATTTTTACTGGTAATCTCAAGCCTTTTAGTAGGGGTTTTTGGATACTTTATCGCTAGAAATGCGCTTATTAATCGCGGAAAAATTACGCTTCAAAATGGTGTGAATTCTGCATTAATATTAATCGAACAGATGAATGAAGAAGTTGAATCCGGTTACATGACACTTGAAAAAGCTCAAGAACTTGTTAAAAGCAAGCTGGTAGGCCCAATGCAGGAAGATGGCACGCGTCTGATTACAACGAGTGTAAATTTTGGAAAGAATGGCTATTATATTATCTATTCAACGGATGGCGTTGAAATTCTTCATCCGACTCTAGAAGGGCAAAATGTCTGGGGTTTCATAGATAAAAAAGACGCTTCTAAGCCATTTTATTTGGTTCAGGATAAAATTAGAAAGGCTTTAAATGGTGGTGGTTTTACTCAGTATACTTGGGAATATCCATATTCAGATAAGCTAGGTGAAAAAATCGTCTATTCTAAATACGATCCAAACTGGCAATGGGTTGTAACCGCTGGCTCTTATATTTCTGATTTCGATCAAGAGGCTTTAATTATACTCCAAGTTACTGCTATCGTTATTCTTTCTGTTGTACTTCTTGGAATTATCTTATCGATCAAATACATTCATACGATTACATCACCACTTTCTAACGTTGTGGCGGGCATGAAAACGGCAGAAGCAGGGAAGTATGCAAGAGTTGAAAACTTTAGTAAAACTGAAGAAATGTTAAATTTAATCAATGGCTTTAACAACATGATAGAGTCAATTGAAACGGCTCAGATTAATCTTGTAAAAAAAGACGATCAGTTGTTAAGATACGCATATTATGACAGCTTAACAGGATTGCCTAATTCTTATTATTATAGGCTAAAAGTGAGTGCAAAAATGATAGAATCACCCGATTCAGCAGCATTGTTACTCGTTGATATTAAGGACTTTAATTTTATTAATTCAGTATATGGTTCTGAATATGGCGATCAAGTACTTGCCTATATTGGCAATCAGCTTCTGGAAATATGCGATGACGAAGCCATCGTCGCAAGGGTTGGTGGTAATGAATTTGCTATTTGGTACTCAAAGTTAGATGAGCAAAAAGTTGAAGAATTGATTCATGAACAATTTAATCGACTTAAAATGAATTTAAGAGAAAGCGGGTTAATTAACCATATAGATTTCTATATGGGGCTTTATGTTACAGATGGCACAAACTGTGATTTTGATAAAGTTCTAAATAAAGCGACTATTGCGCTTCAAAATGCTAAAAATAGTGGTATTGTAACCCCAAACCGATATGATGAGTTGGTTCATCAGATCATTGAACGAGAATCAAGAATAATCGACAAATTAGAAACAGCGATAGATAATGTAGAGTTTAAAGTATATTATCAATCAAAAGTGAATGCTTTTGAAAGTAAAATCATCGGTGTGGAGGGGCTTGCTAGATGGCAATCCAGTGAACTTGGATTTGTTTCTCCAGGAGAATTTATACCGTTAATTACTAGAGCAAATTTAATGCTCAGATTTACTCGAATGATATTTACGATGGTCTGTGAGGATTTTGAAAAGCTTTTACAAAAGTATGGAGAGAGTGTTACAGTTTCGGTAAACATTTCACCTGCATTAATGTTTGACTCTGATTTCTTAGCGTTCATGAACGAAAAGGCGGATGCTTATCATGTGCCTAAATCTCAAATTGTATTGGAAATTACTGAGGATATTTTCATTAGTGACCTTGATTTGATACAAAAACAAGTCAATCAATTAAAGCAATATGGTTTTAAGATTGCATTAGACGACTTTGGAACAGGTTATTCTTCGTTAAATTATCTTGCAAAGGTTAAGTTCGACGAAATAAAAGTAGATAAAACCTTTGTGGATCCAATATTATTTGACCAATCTTCATACGATCTATTTAAGTCAATTGTAAGGATATCTGAAGCACTTGATTGTATGGTAGTTGCTGAAGGTGTTGAGACCGTCGAGCAAGTGAATAGGGTTATGAGCGCTGGGTGTCATATGATTCAAGGTTATTACTATTCAAAACCTACACCGTTATAAGAGACTGGTTTGGAAAGTGACGGTTAACAAGTTACAACAAATTGTTTTAGAGCAATGTATAGCTAATAATGCGAATTAAAAAAAGCCTATTCACTTCATCCTTTTTATTGGAAAGTGAATAGGCTTTTAAATTAGTTTATAGCTGTGTCAACGAATATTTCAAATGCATATGATTGTGGTGGAAGGCTTCTTGTCATTGCAAGACTATGGTAAACTTTAATTTGATTGCCTACTCTTAAATCTTCTACAGTTATTTTAATACCATTAAAGTTGGTTAATTTCGAGTTCTCATCAAAATTGAATTGAATTAGATCATTGCCTGTTTTGACTAAAACTGAATCATCATTAATGGATTGAATGGTACCTTCGTTATAAGCGACATCCTCAAGAACTTCAATTTCATATGCGTTATATTGTGCCGGATAGATGAGGATCATAATTGAAGGGTGGGTTACTTTTAATGTGTCACCAACTTTCAAATCCGTTAAAGCTAAGGTTTCTCCTGTTTTATGTGAGGTGATTACCGTTTCATCATTTGGTATAATGTAAGCTTCGCCTTCACCTTGTGAAACGTGAATTTTACCATCTTTAATTTCAGTAATTACAAAACCACCTGTAGAGACTTGATCTTGAAGCGCTGCAAGAACTTCAACTGTATGATCACTTACAAATGCATTCGCTTGCATAATTTCATCTATAAAATCAAGTGGAACATATGTCGTTCCTTCTGAGATGAATGCTTGTGCAGATAATGCCATAGGTGCCATTTTTCCAAAGGTGTAATAGTTTTCAGTTGTTTTAAAGGTAATGAAATGTGCCCCTTTAATTAGTTCAACATGTCGATCTTCAGGAAACCATTTTACTTGGTAACCTAGTGATTCAGAAACAACTTTGATTGGTAAGTAAACTTGTTCATCAACTGTTTTGTACTCTTTTTCTAAAGAGACACCATTCACGGTGATTTGATTTTGGATTGGGTTTGCTGAAATTAGAGTAGGGACTGCATCTGTAGCTGCATAAGCAGAACTTGATGCTGCAATTCCCATTGCTAATAACATAGCTAATGTTTTTTTCATATTTGCCTCCTTTTAAGCATTATGCTATTAAGACGCAAGCTAATCTAATAAAGTTCCATCAATATTCAAAAAAAGTATAATTAATAAATCAAAATGTTGAAAATAACATGTTTCTAATAGTAAATATGATTAAATTATGGAACACGTAGTTACATATATATTTCACCAATGGTTTACTTTAAAAGGGGTATATAAATAAACTAAATAAATTATATTTTGATATTGCCAAGTTAGATTAGTTATGGTAATATTAAATAGCTGTGAGCCGAAGTGGTGGAATTGGCAGACGCGCCGGACTCAAAATCCGGAGAGGTAACACTCGTGCGGGTTCGACCCCCGCCTTCGGCACCAAGGGAAAAGGGTACTATCATTTGATAGTATCTTTTTTTATTTCAAATCCGATGCGTGTGACTTATTATTAAATATAGTATAATAGATTCAGATTAAAAGTAGGAGGCAGCTATGAACATACAGAGAATTTCAAGAGTAAGAGAAGAAATGAAGCAATATAGTTTTGATCAGTTGGTTATCACTTCACCAGATTCCATTTTTTACTTAACGGGAATAGACATTCATCCAGGTGAACGTTTATTTGCACTTTTGATTGATCAAGAAAAGTGTCATCTATTTTTGAGTGCTCTGTTTCCATTAAAAGAGGAGACATTACCGATAACCTATTTTTCAGATGATGTAGATTCTATAGGGCTGTTGTCGAAGTCCATCATTGATCAAGGCGTAATCGGGATTGATAAATTTTGGGAAAGTCATTTTTTACTTAGACTCATGAAGGTTAAAAATAGTCTTTCATATGAAATTGGTTCTATAGCGGTTGATAATTGTCGACTTATAAAAGATGAAGATGAAAAAGATAAAATGAGACATGCCTCAAAATTAAACGATGAAATTATGTCTGAAATCATTTCCTATATATATAGCGAAGCACCAAATGGTAATTTAACAGAATTAAAGGTTCAAAATCAAATAAAAAAACTACATGAAGATAAAGGCATACATGCGCTTTCATTTACACCTTCTGTCTGCTTTGGCGCAAATGGTGCTGAGCCACATCACGACTGTGATGATACTATTTTAAAAGAAGGTATGGCAGTGGTAATCGATATGGGCGGTAAGGTTAATGGTTATTGCTCCGACATGACGAGAAGCTTCTTCTACGGTAATGCAACAGAGGAATATACAAAGGTCTATAATTTAGTGAAAGCAGCCAATGAAGCTGCTATTAAAGTCGTTAAACCAGGTGTTAAATTATCCGACGTCGATAATGCCGCTAGAGAGGTTATAGAAAACGCAGGCTATGGCGCGTACTTTACCCATAGAACGGGTCATGGCATCGGTATTCAAGTTCATGAGTTTCCAGATGTGAGCAGTGTGAGTCAAAATACTTGTTTGACTGGAATGGCATTTTCCATCGAACCTGGCATATATTTAAAGGATCAGTTTGGTGTCAGAATAGAAGATTTGGTTTTAGTTACTGAGGATGGTGTAGAAGTGCTAAATCGTTTTATGAAATAAGTAACCTTTCAAAAAGTTAACAATTTTCTGTCAATTTCAGTTTGTATTTATTACAATCATGTGGTAGACTAATTTATGTTGAATATGGTTAACATAATTTTATGTCAGGAGCTAAAATGGATCCACTTACACATGGTTTAGTAGGCAGTGCCATTTCCGCATTTTCAGGTACTGCAGTTGGAATAGACAACCCATTGACGATTGGTGCTATGTTAGGTGCTATGTCGCCGGATTTAGACTTTGTAATAAGGTTATTTAAAGATGATGCAGCCTATTTGGAGCATCATAGAGGTGTTTCACATTCGATTCCTTTTTTGATTGGCTTTAGTGTAGTGATTACACTTGGACTTAGTTTTATGGGTTTTGAGCAATTTGGTTTTCTCCAGACTTTGCTTTGGACATTTATAGGTGCTTTATCCCATACGGGTCTAGATATTTTAAACTCCTATGGCGCTAGATTATTTATAAAGAAAAGAAAAGCGAATTTGTTAACGCTATATGATCCTGTAATTACTTTGGTCGGGTTTTGGTTCGTGTTAAATGGAAAAAACACGCTTTATGAGCTAGTAAGTGGAACTTTAATTATCAGCATCTATCTACTTATGAGAAACAATTCCAAGCACAATGCTGGTAAACGAATTAAAGCATATTTTTCAAAGCTATATCAAGTTTCAGATATGAGTGTCATGCCTTCGCTTAAGGCGTTTTATAAGTGGGATTTTGTTGTACATACCAGTGAATATGATTTTGTTGGTCAGTACAGTCCACTTAGATTTAAAAACAAATTAAAAATTAAGCATAGGATGAAAACCGTAGATGAAAGTTACTATAATTTATTTAGATCTGCAATTGTAGGGGAAAAGTTTTCTGAGTTCTCTCCAAATCTCCATCTTGAAGTGACAAAGGATAGTGAAACGCACTTGATCATTATCAGAGCGATCGATTTGAGATACTTTGTTAAAGAGAATTTTATGCATCATGCGACGCTAATCGTCGATCATGATCATAAATTTGTTTCTTCTTTTATACACCCTTACAATATGAACAAGGCGATTCCCATTTATCAATAAAAAACTGAGGACTCGAATCCTCAATTTTTACCACAAGTAAGATTGTGGCTAAATAAAAATCTTTGGCTATATCAGAGTTCTGATATAGCTATTTTTTTTTATTTTTTTTTATTAATGGTATAATTATTTATGGAACTTTTTTATCAATTATAACGTCAAAGTACTATACCTTTCATGAAAGGAGTGGAAAAATGGAATCAATGCTCATCGAAAAGAGCGTCCAGGGAGATGTTGAGAGCTTTGAAAAACTCATTGTTAAATACAATAGATATGTTTACAATATTGCATTTAGAATGATGGGCAATGAAGAGGATGCTAAGGACATGTCGCAGGAGACCTTAATTAAGGCTTTTAAGGCGATTGGTCAATTTAAAATGGAATCAAATTTTTCTACTTGGTTGTACAGAATAACGATTAATGTATGCAAAGATGAACTTAGAAAACGAAAAGAAACCGTTTTGTCTTATGATGCACCTTTAACTGAAGATGAAGTTACGTTAAAGGATACGCTGAAGGATGAAACCTACAATCCATTATTGATTTATGAAAAGCTTGAGTTAAGGTCTTCTATTGAAAATGCTTTAAATCAGCTTTCCGAAGACAGCAAGTCCGTTGTAATCCTCAAAGATATTATGGGTTACTCTTATGAAGAAATTGGAGCTATTTTGGAGATACCTATAGGAACCGTTCGGTCAAGGTTGAATCGGAGTCGAACCGCACTAAAGAACATCTTACAAGTTCAACTATCAGAGAATTAGAAAGGAGGGAGTTTATATGAAGTGCATCGAAGCCAGAGAACTTATGAATGCGTATATTGATAACACTTTAAGTGAAAAAGAATTACAATCACTTGAAAAACACTTAGACTCCTGCGAATCTTGTACAGTTGAATTTGAAGAGTTCAAGTATATGGTTCAATTGATGGGAGAAATTGAGTTGAAAGAATTACCAAAGGGATTTGAAGAAGAACTCCACGAAAAGCTAATCATGGCTTCAGGAGAGATGGCAAATCAAAAACATCATAATGAAGCATCAAAAACAAGTAATGTGATTTCAATATTTAAGAATAACTTTATTAAGAAAAAATACTACCGTTATTCCGCGATACCTGCGGCGTTGCTTTTGGTTATTTTCGCAGCTAAGGGACTTTGGCCGAACTTAAATATGGCTAAAAGTGAGGATAGTGTTGAATCCTACTATATGGAAACCACTGCTGCAGCAATGATGGATAATGAAATGGCATTTGGCGGTGAGGAAGAAAGTAAAATGGCGATTTCTCCCTCTGTGGCTGATGTTAGAGTTACGACATCATTTTCTGAGAGCCAAGCATCAGACACTGGTGAGGTTTTGCTAAAGGGTACTGGTGAATCAAACTATGAAACGGGTCGTATGATCATTCAGACATCTAGTATTCAGATGGATGTTGAAAGCTTTGATGATAAAGTCGCACAGATCAAAGCGATGGTTGAAGCATCAGGTGGCTATGTTGAAAATGAAAACTCATCTTATCGATTCTACGTTTCTGATGAAGACAATCTAAAATATGGCTATTTAACTTTACGTGTTCCAGAGGAGGGTTACTCCCTTATTACGGATAGTATTAAAGAATTGGGTAGAGTAACCTCTGATTCGAGCAATGCAACTGATATTACGAAACAGTATAGAGATACTGCCGCTGTAATCGAAAACTTGAAAGTGACCGAGCAAAGACTTCGTGAAATCATGAGTCAAGCGGTGGAGATATCCGACATACTTTCTATAGAAAATGAGTTGACTCGAATTCGTGGTAATATATCTAGTTATGAAAAGCAAATGAAAGATTGGGAAGGTTTAGTAAGTTTAACGACGATCACAGTGACACTTAACGAAGTGAAAAACCTTAAACCTATAGTTGAACCAATTGACAACAGTTTATGGAGCAAAGCAAAAGAAGGGTTTATTGGTACTATCAATTCTGTTAAAACATTCTTTGAAAATTTAGTGATTTGGGTCATCGCTAAGTCACCGTATTTGGTAACGCTTGGTGTTCTAGCCTTAATCATAAAACATTTCTACTTTAAAAGGAGGAAGTAACATGAAAAGCAAATTAATAACTGGCATTTCAATGGTTTTATTAGTTGCCATGGCATTTAGTTTCATAGTAATGAATGCGCCAAATGAAGTTTCATTAGCAGATACGACGTCAAGTGACGTTAAATTAGTAACTGTAAGCGGTGAAGGTAAGATAGTAGTGACACCTGATTTGGCTTATATCGATCTTGGCGTACAAACGAAAAATGCAGATGCAGAAAAAGCTCAGCAAGAAAATGCGAAGCTTATGACAGCTGTTGTAGCTGCATTAAAGACTATGGGTATCGCTGAAGCAGATATTAAGACAACGGGATATAACCTTTATCAAACCTATGATTATTATCAAGACAAACAAAGTGATCCTTACTATGTCGCAAGCAATATCGTTAATGTAAAAATCAAAGATATTACTAAAGTTGGTTCAATCATCGATGGTGCTACTAAAGCTGGTGCTAACAATGTGAACAGCATTCGATTTACAGTTGCGGATGACAGTAAATATTATCAAGAGGCACTAAAGCTTGCTATGGCAAATGCTAAAGGCAAAGCAACTGCAATTATGAGCACTTTTGGTAAAACGCCAAACATGCCATATGCTATAAACGAAACGAGCTACGGTGGCACATTATATCTTGACTATTCTCCAGCAAAAGCAATGAATGAAGCTGCTGATTATTCTACACCAATTCAAACGGGTGAAATCACTATTACAGCAAACGTTTCAGTTCAGTACGATTATTAATTTATGTTTAACTGTTGTTTAAACGGAAGGCTTAAGCCTTCCGTTTTTATGTTATAATAAGTGTAAATGATAATGATGATATTAAATCTTTAGATAAAACATAAGGGAGTAAGTGATGGATAAAAAATCAGAACAAAAAATGATTATAATTGATGGCAACAGTTTGATTAATAGAGCTTTCTTTGCAATGAGTGAAATGAAAAATTCAAATGGCGTCTATACAGGTGGGATCTATGGCTTGACGAATATGATCTATAGTTTAATTGATCAATTTAAGCCATCCCACTTTTGTGTTGCCTTTGACATGAAAGGTCCAACTTTTAGACACCAAAGTTACGATCAATACAAAGGAACTAGAAAAGGTATGCCAGATGAGCTGGCAATGCAAATGCCAATCGTAAAGGAAATTTTAGACGCAATGAACATCATGCGTCTGGAACTACAAGGGTATGAAGCGGATGATTTGATAGGAACAGTGGCAAAAGCATGTATGGATCAAAACATCGTGCCACATGTTATTACTGGTGATAAAGACGCCCTTCAGCTTGTTGCTTTTGGTGCTAATGTCCATATTACGAAGAAGGGCATAACTCAGCTTAAACGTTATTCAGATGAAGATATCATGGAAGAGTGGGGCGTTCATGCTGATCAAGTAATTGACTTTAAAGGCATCAGTGGCGATAGCTCGGATAATATTCCCGGTATTCCCGGCTTTGGACCCAAGACAGCATCCAAATTACTTGCACAATTTGGAACTGTCGAGAACATGGTGGCGAATTATGATCAGATTGAAAACAAACGCTGGAAGGGTTTGGTTGAAGAATATGCTGAGCAAGCGGTAATGTGTAAAAGACTTGCAACGATTATGACAGAGGTGCCTATTGAAATTGACTTTGATAAGTTTTTATTAGAAGAGCCGTCATTAGAGGAACTCATTGGATTATTTAAGAAATATGAGCTCAACTCGCTTCTTTCAAGAATTAAAGTTGAAGCCGCATCTGTAGAAACTTCATTGGCACAAGATCAAGTGAGTTTAAATACTTTTATTGATTTGGCTTTAAGTAAAAAGCACTTTAGTTTTTTAACTTACAGCGATGTAGAAGAAATCATTGAAAGAAAATTCAGAAGAGCGGTTTTTAAAGTAGACGACGCTATTTGTATTTTAGATGATATAGAGGATCTTAAATTACTCAAGCCCTTATTTGAAAATAAGAACATTTTGAAAAGTGGTTATGATCTTAAGAAGGAATATTTACTATTAATGCAAGAGGGCATTGATTTAAACGGGGTAAGCTTTGATGGCTTTATCGCTGCTTATTTAGTTGAGCCAGCAAGAAAGAACTATGATTTAGCAGAGGTTACTTTTGAAAATGTCTCTTATAAGATGATTTCGGAGGAGGATGTCTTAGGAAAAGGCGTAAAGAAACTCACTTATGATCAAGTGAATTCAGAGGAAATGAACCGTTTTGTTTTATCACAGATCGAAGGCGTTACTCGACTTCAAGCCTATTTTGAAAAGAAGCTTGAGGAGCTTTCACTTGTCAGTTTGTTTAAAGAGGTTGAAGTGCCTCTAGTAAAAATACTTTCTGATATTGAATTTACAGGATTTAGAATAGATAAAGAACAAATCGACCAGTTGGATGAACAATTGATTACGAAAATCGCCGAAATTGAAGCTTCAGTTTACGAAATGGCAGGAGAAAGTTTTAATATCAATTCACCTAAGCAGCTGGGTACTGTTTTATTTGAAAAGTTAGAACTGCCAAGCGGAAAGAAAACAAAAACAGGCTACTCAACCAGTCATGATGTTCTAGAAAAGCTTAGCAATCAACATCCAATCATTAATGAAATCATTGAATATAGAACTTATACTAAGCTAAAGTCAACCTATATTGATGGTTTACGGTTGGTGATAACAGATGGTGACCGCGTTCATACTTCACTTAATCAAACGATTGCAGTGACGGGAAGATTAAGCTCTACTGACCCAAATCTTCAAAACATTCCAATTAAACTGCCTTTTGGTCGCAAGATTAGACGATTCTTTATTGCAAATCAGGACTGTGTATTACTAGATGCAGACTACTCTCAAATCGAATTAAGAGTACTGGCACATTTATCTGAGGATCCTAAACTGATCGAGGCATTTAAAACGGATATGGATATCCATACTTTGACAGCATCACAGGTATTCCATGTAGATGAAAATGAAGTTTCATCACTTCAAAGAAGTCGAGCGAAAGAAGTAAACTTTGGAATCGTCTATGGTATGGGTGATTTTGGATTGTCTGAAAGCTTAGGCATCACAAGAAAAGATGCGAAAACCTATATTGAAAACTACTTCGCAAGTTATCCGCGAGTAAAAGACTTTATGGATGAAATTATTGAAGCTTGCAAGACCAATGGGTATGTTGAAACCATTCTAGGTAGAAGACGTGAAATTATCGATATTAATAATAGCAACTTTATGTTGCGATCAGCTGCGGAGCGGATTGCAAGAAATACGCCTATTCAAGGGAGTGCTGCAGATATTATTAAGCTAGCTATGATTAAAGTATTTGATGCACTTAAAGCAAATCAGTTAAAATCAAAATTAATTTTACAGGTACACGATGAGCTCATATTAAATGTGCCTAAAGATGAAGTTGAAACTGTAAAGGGTCTTTTAAAATCATGTATGGAGGAGGCTTACGAGCTAATAGTACCTCTTAAAGTAGATATGAACACAGGAGACAGTTGGTATGAAGCGCACTAATACGCCATATAAAGTAGGACTTACAGGTGGTATAGGCACCGGTAAGAGCACTGTAGTTAATTATCTTAAGCAAAAGGGTTATTTTATTATAGATGCTGATGAGATTGCGAGAGAAGTAGTTGAAATCGAAAGTGAAGGGTTAAAAGCTGTTGTAGCTGCATTTGGTGAAGGTATATTAAATGTAGATAATTCTTTAAATCGAAAGGTATTGGGTGAAATTGTTTTTAAGTCAAAAGATAAGCTACAAAAACTCAATCAAATCCTACATCCTTTAATTAGAGATAGAATTAAGTATTACGAAGTGCAAAACAGTCACTTGGATGTGATTTTTTACGATGTTCCTTTGCTCTTTGAAACCAAACAACAACCTTTGTACAATGAAGTTCTGTTAATCTATGCTTCTTCTGAAATAGCCTTAAATAGAGTGATTGAAAGAGATGGTATTTCAGAGTCTTTAGCAAAGATGAAAATCCACGCTCAGTTCAGTATAGATGTAAAAAAAAGTTTAGCCGACCATGTTATTGAGAATGAAGTAGATCTGAATGAACTTTACAATCAAACGGATCATTATTTAGAAGCACTTAAGGTCAGAATGGAAAATTGGCAAAAAAATAACGAACATTGAACATGTTCTCTAAATCACTTATAATGTAAAAGACTATTGTTAGGAAGGATGATCCATTATGAAGCAATTGGATACCATGCACGATATCAAAGAGATTAAGATAGATAATGATCGTTTGATGCACAGTGCAACACATGAAGAAATCATTAACGGACATACTACAGACGTCTATTTTTTAAGAACGTTGGATATCTTAGGAGAGCTTGATTTAGCTGAATCTGAGGTAGTTGCCGAAATTTTCCCTAGAAAAGCTGGAATGCTTGCAGGGGTAAACGAAGTATTAAATCTTTTAAAAGGAAGAAACCTTGAAATCTGGGCAGTTGAAGAGGGCGAGCGTTTTGAACCTAAAGATACTGTTATGAGAATAAAAGGTAAGTATAAAGACTTTGCTATTTTTGAAACGACCTTATTGGGTATGATGGCGAGTGCATCTGGTTGGGCAACCGCTTCAAGCGTTATCAAAGAAGCTTGTGGTGATAAGTTCTTTTTATGCTTCGGTGCAAGACACGTACATCCAGCGGTTGCTCCTGTCATGGAAAGAGCGGCTATCGTTGGAGGTGCTGGTGGCGTTAGCTGTATTTTAGCAGCGAAGTTGGGTGGGATTGAACCATCAGGTACAGTACCACACAGCGCAATGCTCGTCGCAGGAGATACGGTTAAAGTTGCTGAAACTTATAATAAACTAGCAGCTCCTGACCATAACAGAATCGTTTTAGTGGATACTTTTAAAGACGAAGTAGAAGAAGCGATAAGAGTTGCAAAAGCACTTGATGGTAAGCTTTCTGGCATTCGATTAGATACACCTAGTGAAAGAGGTGGTGTAACGCCGGGTCTTGTGAAAGAGATGAGGGCTAAACTTGATCTTGAAGGCTTCAATTATGTTAAAATTTTTGTATCTGGCGGTTTAACACCTGAAAAGATCAAAACATTGATTGAAGCAGGCGCAGATGCATTTGGTGTAGGTAGCTATATTTCTGCTGCATCTCCAATAGATATGACGATGGATTTAAAAGTGGTCAATGGAAAAGCAGTTGCGAAACGCGGTAGAATACCAGGACTTGTAGATAATCCGAAGCTAAAAAAAGTAGAAGCATAATAATAAATCCTACAGTTAAGCGGTTGATAGAACACCTTATCTGTAGGATTTTTTAATGCTATAATCAGGGATCTATTTGTAACTAAATAATCTTTAGTAATCGAGCACATAGATTCATTGAGTACCGAGAATTTACCATTAGTGCACTGGTAGTAAAATAAAAATCTTAGGGCATTGAGCACTCAGGTTTTACCAAAAGCGAGATTGTGTCTTAATAAAAAAACAACCTAAAGAATTAGGTTGCTTTTTAGTGGTGCAGATGGCGGGACTCGAACCCGCATGAGCTATGCTCGCTACCCCCTCAAGATAGTGTGTATGCCAGTTTCACCACATCTGCATGTCTTGTTGCGACTTTTTTATTATAGTTATTACGCCATTAAAAGTCAAGCCTTTTTTAAAAAGAAATTTATACTTATAGTATTAATGTATACGGTAAAAGTGCTATAATAATTGAGTCGGAAAAATAGGAGGTTAGAATGACATTTGTTTTTGCAGCTTTGATTATTATGCTTGCTTCTACAGTTCAAGGTGCAACGAGTTTTGGCTTTTCACTTATTGCTCTGCCACTACTTGGTTTTTTCTTTGATATCAAAGTTGTTGTACCAGCGTTGGTTTGTTTTTCATTGATACTTAATTTAATGATCTTACTTAAACTGAAATTAAAACCAGACCTAAGGCTACTGTTACCTCTTGTATTGTTTGCGACACTAACCATCCCATTAGGTGTGAAAGCGCTTCTATTAATTGATGAACATTTATTAAAGCAAATTATAAGTATTATATTATTAGTTGTTTCGATTTTACTATTATTTGGTGCTAAAGTTCATTTCAAAAACAAATGGGTAACTTATAGTATCGCAGGCATAATCTCGGGTCTTCTCAATGGATCTGTTTCATTAAGTGGTCCACCAATTGTTGTGTTACTTAGTAATGAAGGTGTTTCAAGAGATGAGTTTCGTGCTACCTTAACCTCATTGTTTTTTATATTGAATGTAATTACAATTGTAATGTATGGCAGAGGTGGTTTGTTGACAAACCCTCAGTTATTTAACTTACTCTATTTAACGCCAATTATGATTGCGGGAACATTTATGGGTATATATTTAGGTAATAAGATCAATGAAGCATTTTTTAAGCGATTAGTACTGATAATGCTAATGGCGATGAGTATAATTAACCTAATTTAGTTGGAGGTATTTAAATGGCGAAGAAAATACTTGTTGTGGATGATGCGATGTTTATGCGAAAGCTTTTAAGTGATATTTTATCAAAAGCAGGTTATGAAGTTGTTGCTGAAGCAGGTAATGGTGAAGAGGCCTATCAAATGTTTAAGTTGCATCAACCCGATCTTGTAACTATGGATATTACGATGCCAGAGGTTACGGGAATTGAGGGGGTCAAACTGATTACTTTAGATTATCCTGATGCAAAGATTTTAATGTGCAGTGCTATGGGTCAAGAAAACATGGTGATCGATTCAGTCAAAGCGGGTGCGAAAGGATTTATTGTAAAGCCTTTTGTTGCTGAAAAGGTTATCGCGGAAGTTCAAAAGCTGATTGGATAGTTGAACAATATCGATAAATGATATTGCTATTAATAAATTATTGATAATTTTAAGGTGGCTGATTAAGCCATCTTTTATTATGTCTTAATGAAGTAAAGTTAAAATCAATAAGTTTTTAATGTTTCAAAAAAAATGACAAGCTTTATAATAAAAATATAAAATTTTGTGCATCACATGATATTTGGTTAACAAAATATGATACAATAGTGAAGTGTAAGTATTAAGAAATCATCACAAAATGGCTAATTTCAAGTACTGGGACGTTTTTTGACTTTGACATTTTTTTAACTTTTAATTGCTTGAAAAGGTTGAAATTTCAATACGTCGTGCATTGACCTACAAATCGATTTATAGTATTATGTTAGTGGTGAGAAAAGATATTGTATACAGTATAATTAAGGCGATTTAAAATTATTTCTGTATCGTTCTTTATTCATAGAGGTATTATTAAATTTCTAAAGGGGTGAGTATATATGGGGCTTTTAACTTTTAAAGGAGGCATTCATCCTCCACACGCTAAAGAGTCAACCGAGCATTTGCCAATCGTAGACTTTTTAGGCCCTAAAGTTGTTGAGATTCCCTTAAGACAGCACATTGGAGCACCTTGCGAGGCAACCGTCAAAAAAGGCGATGAAGTAAAGGTGGGACAATTGATTGGTGCTGCAGGAGGATTCGTCTCTGCAAACGTTCACAGTTCTGTATCTGGTACTGTACTCGATGTTAAGAAACAAAACACTGCGTATGGATTTGATACTTGCGTTATTATCGAAAATGATGAACAGTACGTTCTACATGAAACGGTAGTTCCAAAACCAGATTACAAGACGTTATCTGGAAAAGAAATTGTGGATATTATTAAAGAAGCTGGCATCGTCGGAATGGGTGGTGCGGGTTTCCCAACTCATGTTAAATTATCTCCACCGCCAGAAAAACCAATTGATACAATTGTATTAAATGGTGCTGAGTGTGAGCCATATTTAACTTGTGACCACAGATTAATGCTTGAAGAGCCTGCTGCAATTATCAAAGGTCTTCAAATATTGATGCATGCACTTAATGTAAAAGATGGTGTAATCGGCATCGAAAGCAATAAGCCTGACGCCATTGAAACCATGACAAAAGCTGCTTCTGGAACGGGTATTAGAGTCGTTGGACTAAAAACCAAGTATCCACAAGGTGCAGAAAAACAATTAATCTATGCTTGTACAGGAAGAGCGATTCCATCAGGTGGGCTACCTATGGACATCGGTGTTGTTGTAAACAATGTAGCTACAGTTGCTACAATTGGCAATTTATTTGAAACAGGTCTACCACTTGTTCAAAGAATTTGTACAGTAACAGGTAAAGGCATAAAGTCTCCTAAAAATATCAGATTTAGAGTTGGAACTCCATTGAAACAATTAATCGAGTTTTGTGATGGCTATAACGGTACGCCTGGCAAAATCTTACTCGGTGGACCAATGATGGGTGTTGCACAGTTTTCTGATGAACTTCCAGCTATGAAAAACACATCGGGTGTTTTAGTATTTAGCGAAGAAGAAGCTAAATTACCTGAAGCAACTGCATGTATTAAATGTGGTAAATGTGTTTCAATCTGTCCTATTAATCTCGAGCCAATTCAAATCAGTGCTTATGCATTGATGCATGATTATGATAAAGCGGCGAAGTATAATGCATTGGATTGTATTGAGTGTGGTTCATGCTCATTTATTTGTCCTGCAAAGCGTCCTTTATTACAGTCAATACGTGTTGCAAAACGAGAGATTCTAGCAAGAAGAAAGAAATAGGGGAGGTTGATTATGGAAAATAGATTAACGGTTTCATCATCGCCTCATATTCGTTCAAGTGAGACGACACAAAGTATCATGAGAGACGTTACCATTGCATTAGCTCCTGCTGCTGCATTTGGTGTTTATAATTTTGGTTTACGCGCACTTTTAATTCTTGTCATTTCTGTAGTAACTGCGATGCTGACAGAAGCATTGTGCCAAATGATTAGAAAACAACCGATCACTGTTAATGATTTCAGTGCAGTCGTGACAGGTTTATTACTTGGTATGAACTTACCAGTATCTGTTCCAATTTGGATTCCAATCGTTGGTAGCTTTTTTGCTATCGCAATTGTTAAACAAGCTTTTGGTGGGTTAGGTCATAACTTTATTAACCCAGCATTGGCAGCTAGAGCTTTACTCGTTGCTTCTTGGCCGGTTCAGATGACCACGTGGACAGCAGTAAAGCCTGATGCACAAACGAGTGCAACTGTACTTGGGATTTTAAAAGAGGGTCTTGACCCAAGCTTTTTGCCATCTTTGAAAGATATGCTATTAGGTAGCATCGGTGGATGTATTGGGGAAACATCTGCAATTCTATTGTTATTAGGTGGAATCTACCTAATCTATAGAGGTGTTATTACAATTAAAATACCTGGAATTTATATTGGGACGGTTGCAATTTTAACGCTTTTAATTACTGGTTTTGATGTTCAGACAACTATGATTCATATCTTATCAGGCGGATTGATTTTAGGTGCTTTCTTTATGGCTACTGACTATGCGTCATCGCCGATTACACCAAAAGGTCAAATTATATATGCAGTTGGTATGGGTCTGTTGACGACAATTATACGCTTCTATGGTGGTTATCCAGAAGGTGTATCTTATTCAATCCTATTAATGAATGTTGCAGCTCCATTAATTGACAAGTATTCTAAACCAAGAGTATTTGGAGGTGCAAAATAATGAAAGATATTTTAAAAACGGGTCTAATATTATTTTTAGTTGCTGCAATCGCTGCTCTTGGACTAGGTCTTACAAATGAAGTTACTAAAGATCCAATTGCTGAACAAAGAAGAATTGCGAATGAGCAAGCAAAAAAAGAAGTTTTACCAGAAGCTGCTAGCTTTACGGATGCTAGTGAAGCAGATGTTGAAAAAATTGCATCTGAATTTGCTCCGGTAGTTGCTGTTTATACAGGACTAGATGCGAATGGTGAAGTAATTGGTTATGTATTTAAATCAACCCCAACTGGTTTTGGTGGTAATGTTGAAGTTGTAACTGGTATTTCTGTTGATGGTCAAGTAACCGGTTTAAGAGTAGGTAGTCATAATGAGACGCCTGGTCTGGGCGCAAAAGCGAAAGACGCTGCATTCTACGAGCAATATGCTGGTAAGTCAGCTGAAGAAGCTATTGGCGTATCTAAAACTGCTGCTACAGGTAATGAGATTCAAGCAATTACTGGTGCCACAATTTCAAGTGCTGCTATCACAAGTGGTGCGAATGCATCAATTGATGCTTTCCACTGGATTCTTGAGAATGGGGGGTTAGGAAATTGAAATTAAGCAATTTGACTAAAGGTATTATTAAAGAAAATCCAATTTTCGTTCAGTTGCTTGGTATGTGTCCAACTCTTGCGGTTACGACATCAGCTATCAACGGTATTGGTATGGGTCTTGCGACTACTGCAGTTCTCGTAAGCTCAAATATAGCGATTTCACTTCTTAGAAAAGTGATTCCTGCTCAAGTTAGAATTCCTGCATTCGTAGTTGTTATCTCGACATTCGTAACAATTGTCGGTATGTTAATGGAAGCTTTTATTCCTGATTTATTTAGTGCTCTTGGCTTATTTATCCCACTGATTGTTGTTAACTGTATCATTTTAGCGCGTGCAGAAGCATTTGCATCTAAGAATGGAATTGTTGACTCAGCGTTTGATGGTATTGGAATGGGTCTTGGCTTTACACTTGCACTTACAATTTTAGGGGCGGTTAGAGAATTGCTTGGTAATGGTAGTATTTTCGGAACTATGTTATTGGGTGAAGCTTATAAACCTGCATTGATTATGATTCTTCCTCCAGGCGGATTCTTAGCATTAGGTTTATTGTTGGCGCTTTATAACAGCTATCAAATTAAGAAAGCGAAGTAGGAGGGTGACTTATGGAAAATGCAAGTATTTTTGTCATAATGGTCAGTGCCATTCTCGTAAATAACTTCGTACTTTCGAGATTTCTTGGTATCTGTCCGTTTTTAGGAGTTTCAAAACAAGTAGAAACAGCTTTTGGTATGGGTATGGCTGTAACGTTCGTTATCACTTTAGCAGGTACGATCACATACTTTGTTCACTACTATATTTTAGTTAAGTTTCATTTAGAGTATCTTCAAACAGCTGCGTTTATTTTAGTAATTGCATCACTGGTTCAGTTCGTTGAAATCGTGCTACAGAAGATGAGCCCAACGCTTTATCAAGCTTTAGGTGTATTCTTGCCACTAATCACAACAAACTGTGCGGTTCTAGGTTTGGCGTTACTCAATATACAGTATAAGTTTAATCTAATTCAAACTATTTTCCACTCGTTCTTTGCAGCGATTGGTTTCTCACTTGCAATCGTATTATTTGCTGGTATCAGAGAAAAATTAGAAACATCTGACGTGCCACTTCCTTTTAAAGGATTCCCAATCGCACTTATAACTGCGAGTCTTATGTCAATAGCCTTCTTAGGCTTTACTGGCTTAGTTTAGGAGGTTAGCATGGATGTAAATTCTTTAATTTTAGCAGGAACAAGCTTAGGGGTTATGGGCTTGGTTTTCGGAGCATCTTTGGCGTTTGCTTCTAAGAAGTTTGCTGTAGAAGTTGATCCAAGGGTGATCGAAGTAAGAGAAGCTGTACCTGGTGCGAACTGCGGTGCATGTGGTTATCCAGGTTGTGATGGCTTTGCTAATGCAGTTGTTAAGGGTTTAGCGCCAGTTAACGGTTGCCCTGTTGGTGGTGCACCAGTTGCTTCAAGAGTTGCTCAAATCATGGGTGTTGAAGCAGGTGCAACAACTAAAAAAGTAGCAAAAGTAAAGTGCGAAGGTCATGAAGAAAACTGTAGCAATCGATATGATTATGATGGACTTGATAGTTGTGTTGCAGCGAATATGTTAAATGGTGGACCAAAAAGTTGTTTATTTGGCTGTATGGGTCTTGGATCGTGTGTACAAGTTTGTCCGTTTGACGCAATTCACATCAATGATAAGGGACTTGCTGAAGTTGATCCAGAGAAGTGTACAGCATGTAATAAATGTATCGAAATTTGTCCTAAGATGGTTATCAGTTTAATACCTTATAACCAATTGACAATTGTTGAATGTAATAACAAAGATAAAGGACCTCAAGTTAAGAAAAATTGTAGTGTTGCTTGTATTGCTTGTGGTATCTGTGAAAGAAATTGTCCGCACGATGCGATTCATGTAGTAAACAATTTGGCTGAGATTGATTATGACAAATGTACCAACTGTATGATTTGTGTCGAGAAATGTCCAACAAAAGCGATCAGCGGTGATTTGTCTAAACGAACTGTAGAAGTCGTTGCACAAGCCTAATCAAAATATCGTAAAATTAAAACGGCCTTATGGCCGTTTTTTTTAGTTTTAACGGTTAACAGTATTTATATCGGTGGCTTATTATTTAATAAAATTCATGATTTTGTAACGCCCTTTTCCTTGTAATTGACAGCAACCAATGTTAAACTAGATTTTAGATTAGACTGTACTTTTGGTCTGCCATCGCTATGGAAATATATGGAAAACTATGGTAAAATTAAGAGGTAATTCATGAGAGTAAAAAGTAACGATGGAATTGTACTACTTGTATTACTGTTGGTCGGTGCTGTATTTGGAAGTTTGATAGGCGCTGCATTAGGTGATATAATCCCAATTTTAAATTACGGAAAAACTATAGGGGTTGACCCTTTTGTAGTGGATTTAAATGTGATTATTTTAACCTTCGGATTAAAGCTTAGTCTCAATCTTTCAGGCATTATAGGCATTGTGATTGCATTTTTTATCTATCGAAAATTATGAGAATCATTTTGGCCTCGGGCTCACCGAGAAGGGTAGAACTTTTAAAACAATTTATTGATGAGATTGAAATTATACCTAGCAGTATAGAAGAGAAAATTTCACTAAATGATCAGCCAAAGCAAGCCGTTATGGCGTTAGCATATGAAAAAGGAATGCAAGTTGCCCTAGAACATCCTGATGCACTTGTAATTGCAAGTGACACTATTGTTTATAAGGATGAAATACTTGGAAAACCAGAAAATTATGACGACGCAAAACGCATGTTAAACCTATTAAATGACACAATTCATGATGTATTTACTGGCATCGCACTTATTCATTTGGAGTGTGGCTTGAAAATAGTCGATTATGAGCGGACAGGTGTTACTTTTAATTCATTGTCCGAAAAGATGATTTGTGATTATTTAGATACTGGAGAGCCTTATGATAAAGCAGGGGCATACGGTATACAAGGACATGGTGCGTTACTGGTAAATGGAATTGAAGGAGATTTTTTCAATGTCATGGGATTGCCACTCTCTAAATTAAACGCAATGCTACAAAAGTATTGTAATTTAAATTTGATGAAGCGAGGCGACTAATGATAAAGAATATTCCTGTTACAGAACAACCAAGAGAGCGTATGTTGCATTATGGTGCAAAAGCACTTACTGTTTCTGAACTTTTAGCCATATTACTTAGAACTGGAAGCAAGAAGAGAACTGCTTTGGAATTAGGACAATATATGGCCAGTCAATTCGAGTCTAACCTTTCAGATCTATCTCAGATTACCATTGAACAGCTTTGTGAAATTGATGGGATTGGAACAACTAAGGCGACACAGATTATTGCGGCTATAGAACTTGGTAAAAGAATCAAACAGTCAACAGGGATAAAAGGTTATAAAATTACTTCTCCAAGTGATGTCACTAACTTTTTTTATGCGGAATTGGCACTAGAAAAAGTAGAGAAGTTTGTAATTGTAATGCTAAATACAAAGAATGAAGTGATTAATTGGGAAGTGATTTCCATAGGCAGTCTGAATGCTTCTATCGTTCATCCTCGAGAAGTATTTAACAGTGCTATTAAAAGGAGTGCAGCTTCTATAATTGCGATTCACAATCATCCTTCTGGTACGGTTTCGCCAAGTAAAGAAGATTCACTTATTACTAAGCGTTTAGATGAATGTGGTCAACTTTTAGGAATACCACTTGTCGATCACTTAATTATAGGAAAAGACAAATATTTTAGCTTTAAAGAGAGTAATCAACTATAAATGAATTGAGAGGAATGTTACAGATGAGATTTGGATTATTTTATAAACAACTTGGTATTGATTTAGGAACATCAAACACACTTGTATGTGTTAAAGGAAAGGGCATCGTCGTTAGAGAATCTTCCGTTGTTGCTATCAATGATAAAGGACACGTTCTTGCTGTAGGTAGAGAAGCAAAAGAAATGATTGGAAAAACACCAGGGCAAATTAGAGCGATTAGACCCTTAAAAGACGGCGTAATCGCTGATTTTGATATTACTCAAAAAATGATTAAGTACTTTATTCATAAAGCAGTACCAAACATCAATATGTTTACTGGAGCTAAAGTTGTTGTAGGTATTCCATCTCAAATCACTGAGGTTGAAAAACGTGCAGTTTATGAGGCTTCATTATCAGCAGGCGCAAAAGATGCTTTCTTAATTGAAGAGCCAATGGCTGCAGCAATTGGTGCTGATTTACCAATTACTGAACCAACAGGTAGTATGATTGTAGATATCGGTGGTGGTACAACAGAAATTGCAGTTAT
>DJWQ01000177.1:26506-70703 GCA_002441045.1 Firmicutes bacterium UBA6226
TTGGTGAAAGAACAGCTGAAAATATTAAGATGAACATCGCTTGTGCGATGTTACCAGGTCAAGACAGACAAATGGAAGTTACAGGTAGAAATCTTGTTACAGGTCTTCCAAACACATTGCTTTTACAATCAAGTGAAATCTTTGAAGCTATAAGAGAACCGATTCAATCGATCGTTGAAGGTATTAAATCAACACTTGAAAAAACACCACCTGAACTTTCTTCTGATATTTATCAATCAGGTATCGTTTTAGCTGGTGGTGGTGCACTACTAACAGATCTTGATAAATTAATTAAAAAAGAAACGGGTATGCCTGTAAGAATCGCTGAAAATCCATTGGATTGCGTGGCAATCGGCACTAGTAAAGCAGTAGAAAGCTTCAATGAATTAAGAGAAGTATTTATTAGCTCTAGAAACTTATAAAATAGATTGAGGTAAAGATGGATAATCGCTTAAAGAAATTTGCGCTGATTTTGATTGGATCTTTACTCATCATCATGATGATTTTATCATTCGGAGGTAGAGATCGGATTACTTTCATTGAAAGTAAACTCGGATCTTTACTCATGCCGGTTCAACGCTTTTTTACCTCCGTTGGTAATTTTGTAGATGAAAAGACAGAACCGATTATCAATGTTCTTAATTATAAAGAGCTGAATGAAAATCTTGCGCTTGAAAATGAAGCCTTAAAAGAGCAGATCGTCAATCTTACAATGTCACAGAAGGAGCTCGCTGAGTTAACAGAACTTAAGCGAGCGCTTAAGTATGTCGATTCAGATGCTCAAATTGGATATGTTTCCTGTAATGTTATATCTAAAGATGTTGGTAATTGGTTCAACATGTTTACCATAGATGCTGGTATCAATCAAGGCATCAACAAGAATAGTACAGTAATTAATGGCAATGGTTTGGTAGGTCTCGTTTACGAAGTAGGTGATAACTGGAGTAAAGTTATCTCAATCGTTGACCAAAAATCATCTGTAGGATTTGAAATGTTAAGGGTTACGGACGATTATGATGGTGTCTTAAGTGGTACGACGAACTATGAGCTTATAGGTGAATTGTTTGATCCCAAGGCGTCTGTAAAAGTAGGTGACTACATCGTTACTTCTGGACTTGGGATGTATCCAAAGGGAATTCTAATTGGTAAAATCTATGAGGTTGTCGTAGACAAAGACTTAATTCTCAATAAAATCAAAGTAACGCCTGTTGTTGATTTTAGAAAAATTGATAAAGTTATGGTAATTCCATACGTTGAAAAAGAAGTTGAACAAGAGGGTGGTGAATGATATGAAGTATCGTTATATCATCCTTCTTGCACTTATAAACTTCATTTTGTCGAGTACGCTTTTTCAGCTGTTCAGAATCAATGGCGCAATGCCTAATTTTACAATTGTGATTGCAATCGTTTTAGCGGCATTGTCCACTTCGCAAAATGCTTATTTATTTGCATTTATTTCGGGTGCTTTGCAGGATATGTTTTTAGGAAGAATGTTAGGCGTTAATTTTTTGATTTATGGTTTAATTGTGTATCTTGTACTTTACCTTATCGAAGTATTATTCAAAGGTAATTTTATGACGCCGTTGTTTTTAATGGCAATTGGTACGATCATTTATCATTTCGTGTTCTATTTGATTATGTTTTTTATACAATCGACAATTCCATTTTCATTGATGTACTTAAAAATTGCCACGGAAATTGCCATGAATGTTCTTTTAGGGTATTTCATTTATGCGTGGGTGTTTAAACGAGTTCATGGTTACAAGCTAGGAGACTTCAATGCTTAATTTACTTAAAGATCGAAAAATTCATATAATGCTCGGTTTGCTCATTATTTTTGTTCTCTTGGGTTATAGTCTTTATGACATTACCATTACGCACGGTGAAGAGTATTATCAAAAATCGATTAGTAACAGAATTAAAAAAATCGAGACACAAGCCAAACGTGGCGATATTTATGATCGAAATGGACAGTTGCTTGCAACGAGTGAGGTTGGTTTTGCAATTGAGTTAAATAGTAGTATCGTTCCAACGGATGCTTTTTCTCAAAAAATGATTGAAATTTATGATTTCCTCGAAGCACAAGGGGAGGAACATCTAGAATTTCCAATCTATATAGAAAATGGCAATTATAAATTTAGATTTGATGAAAGTATAAAAAAATGGCTTTATGACAATGGTTATGATGAAAGCTGGACTGCTGAAGCTGTTTTTGATGATATTCGATCTGCTAACTATATTGATCCTGAACTGAGTGATTATGAAGCTTATCGAATTTTATACAATCAAGGAAAATACTTGCCTATTTCAACTTCTAAGATGCTATTCTTAGAACAAATTTATAAAACGACTTTCTTAAAAATGTATGGTTTAGATGAAAACATCTCTGCGAAAGATGCTTTTCAAAAAATAAGGTCGAGATCTGAATTTAGAATTAGCGAAGATTATTCTGATGAAGATGCTTATAAAATTCTTATCTTCAGACACACGATTAAGGAACAAGGCTATCTAAAGTACGAACCAATAACTGTAGCTAGTTCAGTGTCTAAAGAAACTGCAATATTGGTTCAAGAAAAAGGTTATGATTTGCCAGGTATTTCAGTCAATTACACGACGATTCGAACCTATCCAAACAGCTCAACTGCGGCACATATTCTAGGCTACATGGGTAAAATCGCCACTGATACTGAAATTGAAAATTATATTAATCAAAAAGGCTATAATAGAAATCAAGTTATTGGAAAAACAGGAATTGAAGGCGCTTATGAAGACGCATTACACGGTGAAAATGGCTATAAGTATATTGAGGTTGACGTCTACGGAAAGTATGTTGCCGATGTAGACGAAGCTTCATATGGTCTAGACAGTAAAGACGCCAAATCAGGTGAAGATATCTATTTAACCATTGACTTGGATTTACAAAAAGTTTTAGAACAGGGACTTGAAAAAGCTTTGATAGCACTTCAAACGGGTGGTGTCTATGAAAGCCCCTGGGGCGATTATAAATACGATCAGTATGCAAATGCAGAAACTGCTGCAGGTGTTGTGGTTGATGTAAAGACAGGCGAAGTACTCGCATCTGCGAGTTATCCGTCTTACGATGTGAATTTATTCTCAACAGGCATCAACCAAGAGGACTGGAATGCGCTTAATCCAGTTAACAAACGCAATCCATTAGCAGCGCGTCCGCTATATAATACTGCAACGATGATGGCGGTTCAGCCTGGCTCTATCTACAAGATGATGACAGGGTATGCGGCATTACAGCAAGGTTTAGACCCTTACCAAAAACTTTATTCTGATGGTTATGTTGAAATCGGTAACCAAAGATTTGGTTGTTGGTATTGGAACGATTATGGTGGTAAACATGGTCCTACTGATTTCTTTAAAGCGATTGAAGTGTCATGTAACTATTATTTCTTTAATATATCAAATGGTAAGGACTACTATAGAGGCGTGCCTCTTAATTTCGAAATGAATCCTACAATTATGACGGAATATTCTAAGCTATTCGGTTTAGATCGTAAAACTGGCGTTGAGATTAGTGAGGTCTCAATGGGATTGCCTGAACCTGAAAAGAAGAAGAGAACTATTATGGCTCTATTATCTAATCAACTGCATTTAATTGCAAAAAACTATTTTCCAGAAGAGTTGATTGATACTGAAGATAAATTGGATGCACTTGTAGATACCATTGTCAGTTGGTCGGATGATAATCCAGGTAGAGGAGAGCTTATCAACCGTTTGTTAGAGTTAGGAAGTAATCCAGATTATTATATTACTGAAGAGTTAGCTGATATTATTAAGTACGACTATTTCAACTTGATGAAATGGTATGAAAGTGATACGTTGAATCTTTCGATTGGACAAGGTGATCATACCTATACACCAATGCAAATAGCAAGGTATATCGCAACAATAGCCAATGGTGGTTATCTCAATGAGCTGACTTTTATAAAAAAAGTGGGTGACATCGCGCAGAATAAGAATGCAGATGTTACAGAAAGCTTTGACACAAAGGGCAATCTCAATTATGTTAAACAGGCAATGCTTCAGGTGACTAAAGGAACATCTTCTTCCGTTCAAAAGATATTCAAAGATATGCCACTTAATATCGCTGCAAAAACTGGAACTGCACAGAAGGAAGGTTTAATTCCACCTCTAGATGAAGTTGCATATTTGACTGAATATCTAAATGAACTGGCGCCGGGTCTTAAGATTGAAGATGTTGAAGAAAAAACGATTGAAATCATCAAACAGCGTAGTGAAGAAATGGCTGTGCTCGAAAAACAAAGAGATGAAGCAACTTCAGATGAAGATAAAGCCATCAAAGATGAAAAGTTGGAATCTTTGATTCAAAAAGATTATCTTAACAAAGGCTCGGCAATGCGTGAGGCAATAAAGGAAATGACAAATTATACATTAACGGATGAGGATTTGAATCAGTTCCGCTTGCCATACGATAACTATTCATGGTTTGTTTCATTTGCGCCATATGAAGATCCAGAAATTGCAGTGGTCATTTTTATTCCACAAGGTGGTCAAGGGTATTACTCTGCACCAGTTGCTAGAGATGTATATGCTCAGTATTTCGGATTGGAGCCAGTAGTAGAAAGTGATGAAGTAATTGAAGTTCCTAAAGACCAAGATTAACTGTTGGTTGTGAAATCTGTCAAAATAAGTTAAAATAATAATGATGCAGTAATAACTGTAAAAATACGAGCTGGTGGTGATGAAATGGCCTCAAAAGGTCCAGTTGAATTCAAAGGAAAGTTAAATGGACTTTACTTGAATATTGACACCAACGTTTCTTTTGATATTGCGCTCAATCATTTAAAAACATTGTTAAAAGAGCGTGGTGACTTTTATAAAGGCTCCAAAATAATCGGTGTCAATGGTGCAGAGCTTAATTACAAGCAAAAAGCAGCTATTGAAATGCTTGTCTTTGATGAGTATGGCATTGAAGTTGAGAGTCTAGAAGAAGTCAAAGAAAAAAGCCCAAAAACGACTAAATTATCTAATCGTACTGCTGAAGTTAGCGAACCACAAGTTGAGACTAAGGTTGAGACTAAAATTGTTGAAAAGATTGTAGAGAAAATAGTTGAGGTTCAGGTACCAGTGCCTGTACAGAGCGATGCGCATAAGTTTTGTGATACGCATTTTGTATTTGGTACCATGCGCTCTGGTAAATCTGTTCATTTTCCTGGTCATGTCGTCGTAATAGGTGATGTAAATCCAGGAGCTGAAGTTGTAGCAGAAGGCAATATAATCGTCATGGGGAGAGTACTAGGGTTTATTCATGCCGGTTCTGCTGGTAATGATAAAGCTGTAGTAATCGCTAATTTGTTGAAACCGACTCAAATCAGAATCTCAAAATTTATTTCGGTGCCACCAAGCGATGATGAAACGATTCATACGACGGTTCCTGAAAAAGCAACTGTGAGTAATGGTGTTATTAAAATTGAGAAATGTCATTAAATAAGGCTTTTGATGGATTGTATAGAGATACAACCAGTGCGATAATAGTAAAAATAGACTAGTAAGTTTTTGGAGGGTGTAATATAATGGGCGAAGCGATCGTAGTAACATCTGGAAAGGGCGGCGTTGGTAAAACCACAACTACCGCAAATATTGGAGCTGCTTTAGCATTACTTGGTAAAAGAGTATGTGTTATCGATGCAGATATCGGACTTCGTAACTTAGACATCGTTATGGGGCTCGAAAATAGAATCGTTTACGATATCGTAGATGTCGTTACTGGCGTTTGTAGAGTGAAGCAAGCGTTGATCAGAGATAAAAGATTTGAAAATTTATCGTTGTTACCTGCAGCTCAAACAAAAGATAAAAACGCAGTAACGCCTGATCAAATGAAAGAATTGATTGAAGATTTAAAGAAAACGCATGATTATGTATTGGTGGATTGTCCAGCTGGTATTGAGCAAGGCTTTAAAAATGCTATCGCTGGTGCAGATAGAGCTGTAGTTGTTACAACTCCTGAAGTTTCAGCTGTTAGAGATGCTGATAGGATTATTGGTTTACTCGAAGCGGCAGAAATTAACAATCCAAGATTAATCGTCAATCGTCTTAGAGTCGATATGGTAAAAAGAGGCGAAATGATGAACGTCCAAGATATTGAAGATATCTTAGCAGTTGACTTAATCGGTGTCGTTCCAGATGACGAAGAAGTCGTAATGAGCACAAATAGAGGTGAACCTGCAGTATTTAAAGACCAATCATTATCTGGTATGGCTTTTAGAAATATCGCTAAAAGAATCACTGGAGAAGATGTGGCATTTTTAGAATTTGACGTTCAGGAAAGCTTTTTGGAAAAAATCAAAAAAGCGTTATCATTTGGCAAATAGGAGGGGTTTATGTTTGATTTATTTGGTTTTCTAAATAGCAAACCTCAGAGCAAAAATGTGGCCAAGGATCGCTTGAAACTGGTCTTAGTCCACGATCGATCGAATTGTTCGCCTGAGTTGCTTGAGCTATTAAAGAAAGATATTTTGTCATCAATATCGGAACACGTGGATTATGATCCATCTGATATGGATATTAAAATCACTAGAACACATGATGACGAATCCGGTAAACCGGTTTTGGTCGCTAGTATTCCGATTAAGAATTTGAAGCGTTAACCAAAGGTCCTTCGGGACCTTTTTTAAATGAGGTGTTAAAGTGAATTTGAAGAGAATCGTTACGAGCTTTGACTATATATTAATTGGAATTGTATTAGCGCTATTTACTTTAGGGCTATTTGCCATTGCTAGTGCAACTGATGTAATGAATGTTGGGATGACAAGACAAGTTCAATTACAGGCTTTTTCATTCGTTTTTGGACTTGTGTTGATTGGCATACTCCAATTTATTAACTATGAGGTCGTAGGGGAATTTTACTGGTGGATATATGGTATAGCGATTATACTTTTGGTAATCATTTTTATTCCAGGTGTGGGTATTGAACGTTTTGGTTCCAGAAGTTGGATCAATTTAGGTCCAATTGACTTCCAAACTAGTGAAATAGCAAAAATTGCATACATTATCTTTTTAGCAAAGTTTGCTGAAAAAAATGGGGGTATGCGCTCTATTAAATCAGTTATCAAAGCGGGAATTGCACTTATTCCTATCCTTTTACTCATTCTCAAACAGCCAGATCTCGGTTCTGCTCTTGTATTCGTATCAGCTACATTTGGTATCCTTTTGGCAAGTGGTATGCGCTACTGGCAGATAGGTGGTGGTTTATTGGCAGTTGTTGGGCTAACGCCATTAATTTATCCCTATTTAGAAACGCACCAACGTGAGAGAATTGATGCATTTTTAAACCCAAATGATTTGACTTTACCAGGTAATTATCACGTAATGCAGTCAAAGATTACGATAGGCTCTGGAATGATGTATGGTAGAGGATTATTTCAAGGGGTATACCATAGACTTAATTATTTGCCCGTTCAAGAATCCGATTTTATATTTGCCGTTTTTGTGGAAGAGACTGGATTTGTAGGTGGCATTGCAGTAATTGCTCTATATTTGTTTTTTCTGTTAAGAATGATTAGCCTGAGCAGACGTGTAAAAGATGAGTTTGGTTCAAATATAATCATTGGAATTATATTTATGTTTGCTTTTCAAATAATTGAAAATATCGCAATGACATTGGGTAGAATGCCAGTAACGGGAATAACATTACCGTTCTTTAGCTACGGTTCAACTTCAATCGTTTCCAGTATGTTGGCGATTGGGATAGTTGAATCCATATATATTAGAAGAAAGAAAGGCACTTTCTTTAACGCATAGTACTAGGAGGAACCATGAATTTAGAAGCATTGCTTCACAAGGTAGAAAAACCATCGAGATACATCGGTGGTGAGTTGAACACATTCAACAAAGAAATTACTGAAGACATGATTAGATTTTGTTTTGCTTTTCCTGATGTATATGAAGTTGGGATGAGTCATTTAGGCATGCAAATTATATACAATTTGCTCAATCAACAACAAGATGTATTTTGTGAGAGAGCATTTTCGCCGTGGCCAGACATGGAAAAAGAAATGCGTGAGAGAGGATACAAATTGTTCTCACTTGAGAAAAAATCACCCCTTTCTGAAATGGATGTCATTGGCTTTACACTTCAATATGAGTTGAGTTACACTAATATTTTAAATATGTTAAACCTTTCAGGCTTGGAACTCTACTCGAAAGACAGACATTCTAAGGATCCGATTATTATCGCAGGCGGACCTTGTGCTTATAATCCTGAACCAATCGCAGAGTTTATAGATATGTTCTTTATCGGTGAAGGCGAAGAGGTATTACTTGAGTTTGTAGAAGTTTTTAGAAACTATAAGAAAGGTGACATCTCTAAGGATGAGCTTTTACTTGCATGCGCGAACATAGAAGGTATTTATGTACCGAAATTTTATGAACCTGAATATGACACTCAAGGTGTAATGCTTGGTTATAAACTAAAAGCAGACGTTCCTAAAGTGATTAAAAAGCGTTTTTTAAGAAGCTTTGAAGATGGCTTTAAGCTTGAAACAATGATCGTTCCTTTTGCTGATGTCGTTCACGATCGTGCTATGGTAGAGCTTTTCAGAGGCTGTACCAAAGGGTGCCGTTTTTGTCAAGCGGGTATGCTTTATCGTCCTATAAGAGAAAGAAAGCCAGAGACTATTGTTTCAAATATCGATAAAATCCTTAGCAATACAGGCTTTGAAGAGTTTTCTTTAACGTCATTAAGTTCTATGGATTATAGTCAAATTGGACCACTTGTTACTGAACTTGTTAACAAATATGAAAGTGACAATATTGCAGTTTCACTACCTTCGTTAAGATTAGATAGTTTTTCAGTTGACGTGTTAAAGGAAATTCAAAAGGTAAAGAAAACTGGTCTAACTTTTGCACCTGAAGCAGGAACACAGAGACTAAGAGATGTTATAAACAAAGGGGTAACTGAAGAAAATATTTTAGAGACGTTTAAAAGCATTTTTGCTTTAGGTTGGCATCGTGTAAAACTGTACTTTATGATTGGACTACCAACTGAATCCTTTGAAGATTTAGATGGCATTAGTGACATAGCAAATTTGGGTACTTATACGTTTAAACAGGTTAAACCAGAAGACATGAAAAAATCTGTTCAAGTAACGGTTAGTACATCTTGTTTCGTACCAAAACCGTTTACACCATTCCAATGGATGGTTCAAGACGATCAAGAGACCTTCTACAAGAAAATACACCATTTGAAATCAAAACTGATTAATAAAAAAGTTGTCTACAACTATCATGAGCCTGAAACAAGTGTTCTTGAAGGTGTATTTGCAAGAGGCGATAGAAAACTAAATGCAGTCGTTAAAAAAGCCTATGAGTTAGGATGTAAATTTGATGGCTGGGCTGAGTATTTTGATCATGACTTATGGCTGAAAGCTTTTGAAGAAGTTGGTATTGATCCTGATTTTTATACACGTAGAGAAAGAAGCTTTGATGAATATCTGCCTTGGGATCATATAGACGCAGGCGTTTCTAAAGCTTATCTTAAAAGAGAGTATGATAATGCGGTAGTCGCAAAAGAAACTGCAGATTGTCGTCAGGGATGTACTGGTTGCGGACTAAATGTAAATCTTATAGGTGGTGACTGCTATGATAACGCTTAGAATTGTTTATACAAAAGAAGGGTACATGGCTTTCTTAGGTCATCTTGAGATGATGAAGTTATTTGAAAGAATTTTTAGATTTAATAAGGTTCCGCTAAAGTTTTCTGAAGGTTTTAATCCAATCCCAAGGATGACGTTTGCAGCACCTCTTTCAGTGGGCTATTCAAGTAAATACGAAGTGATGGAAGTTCTTCTTGAAAAAGAGATGCCTATTGAAGCGGTTAAATCTATGAAGTTCCCAGAGGGAATAAAAGTAGTAGATGCTGCATATGTTCAAAGTAAGAAGTCACTTATGGCTGCTTTATCGCATGCTGAATATCTTATCAAGGTTGAATTCAATTCAAATATTGAGCGACTTCCTATTGCTGAGTGGATCGATGCTTTCACACAAAATAGCGAAATCGTCTATGAAAAAAAAGCAAAAAACGGTAAGATGAAGCAAGTTAATATCAACGAACAAATTGATTCCTTTAAAATGGTATTTCAGTCAGAGCAAGAAATTTTATTTAGGGCTACGTTACAGTCTGGTAGTCAAGGCAGTCTAAATCCTGAGACGTTGATCAAAGTTTTGTTTGAGACGTACAAAGTACCTCAAACCATTGAAACGATACGCGTTGAAAGAATTGGTTTGTTTTTTGAAAACGAGGGTGTGAAGCAATCCATTTTTGATTTGAGTGAATAGTATGAGAACATTGATTATCGAGGAAAGTAAAACTTTAACTTTAGTGGCAGTTACAGATCTAAAATCAAAAGAAATTTATTCCTTGGATGTGTTTAACCATTATAAAAAAACCTATCAAGGCAATTTATATACAGGAAAAGTAATACAAATTGTTGAATCTCTAAATGGAATTTTTATTGATATTGGGTTAAAAGACAATGCTTTTATTCAAAAGAAAGAATTAATTAGAGCTCTTGGCATTTCCTATCATGACCATAAGGATTTGCCAATGGGTCAATTCATAAAAAAAGGTCAGATGGTTCTTGTTCAAGTTGAAAAAGAACCTTATCAGACTAAAGGCGCTGGCTTAACGGGCGATTTTTCAATACCAGGTGAATTTTTAATCTTGATGCCACGTGTCAAAGGCATAAAAGTTTCAAAGAAAATTAGACAGCGACCAGATTTAGAAAGACTTGTAAGTGAAGTGGAGCATGCTTCAGCCGGATATGGTGTTATTTTGAGAAGCTCTCTTGAAAATGATACGGTTACTATGGAGATGATTTTACAGGATTTAAATCAATTGATTTCTATCTGGAAGGACATTGAGTTAAAAAGTAAGTTAACTTCTAAAATCTTACTTCATTTTGAAAAAAACAGAATAATTGATCAGGTTGAAACCGTTGTTAAAACATTTATTCCTTCACAAGCGATAATAAATGAAGATAAATGGATAACACAGCTTACAAATCTGGGCTTTACAAAAAACCGCTTGAAATGTGTCACTCCTGGATCTGCTTTCAAAGAGAATGGCATCAATTTGTATGGTTTTATTAAAAATTCAATTTTTACTTTTGAAAATGGCATATGGGTAACGGTTGAAGAGTCAGAAGCATTTACGATTGTAGATGTCAATTCAGGATCTTATGATTCTAACAAAAGCAAAGAGACACATATTTTTGAAGTCAATAAAATTGCTGCTGCCGAACTGCTGAATATTATACAGTTTAAGAATTTAAGTGGTATTATTTTAATCGATTTTATAGATATGATTGAAGCCCAAAGAAATGCATTTATAAAAGAGATTCAAGAAATTGGCTATAATAAGTCGAAGGATATAACTGTTTTGGGTTTTACGCGACTTGGTATTTTAGAGTTAACAAAAAAAAGAGTGAACCCATCATTAATCGATCTATTAAGTATACATCATAGTAAACGTGATCTTAATTATTTTCATTTGCATCAGTTAGAACTTGAACTGAAAGAAACGGTAAGTAAGACCAATACAAAACACTTAAGAATCGATATGGATGAAGATTTATATCTTCTTTTAAGACAGCTTGAGGTACTAAAAGAGATTAAAATTGCTTTAGATTTAAATTCAACGCCGATAAATGAAAAAAAATATAAATTGCATAGTTTAAAGCATTGACTTTACTAGGCAGTTGTGATAATATTTATCGGGTAGCCGCACGATAGTGGGTTTTTAAACATGCAAATGTACCTACATTGGCGAGAATGGATAGAGGAGGTGCGATATGTACGCAATTATTCAAACTGGTGGAAAGCAATACAAAGTTCAACAAGGAGACGAAATTTTCGTTGAAAAATTGAATGTAAATGAAGGCGATTCAGTAGACTTCACTTCAGTATTAGCTGTTTCTACAGAAGAAGGCTTACAACTTGGCGAAGCGCTAGCTAACGCTAAAGTTACAGCTTCAGTTGTGAAGAATGGCAAAGGTCCAAAAGTGATCATTTTTAAATATAAGTCTAAAAAAGACTATAGAAAAAAACAAGGTCACAGACAACCATACACAAAAGTTAAAATTGAATCAATCAGCTTATAATTAAGCAAAACGCAAAGATATGATTAGAGTAGAAATCACTCGAAAATATAACCACTATAGTACAGTTAAAGTGACTGGACATGCCTTTGCTGGTGAGCCTGGAAAAGATTTAGTCTGTGCTGCGGTATCAACTTTGGCTCAAACCTTAGCGAATTCAGTGGAGGAAATTGGCCACATTCCGGAAGAATCAATTGAACTTTCAATTGACAGTGGTTACTTTGAACTACGATTACAAAATGAAGACTTAAATGATATCGTTGATATAATTTTTGGCACATTTAGAGTCGGTATTGAAGGTATAGAACGAACGTACAGTAAGTACATTAAACTTATAATCAAGGAGGTGCAGGGGAAATGTTAAGAACTTTTGACTTACAATTATTTGCAAGTAAAAAAGGTGTTGGTTCATCGAAAAATGGTCGTGAATCTGCAGCAAAAAGACTTGGCGTAAAGAGAGCTGATGGACAACCTGTTAGCGCTGGTAGCATCTTGGTAAGACAAAGAGGTACTAAGATTCACCCTGGGATTAACGTCGGCATAGGTGGAGATGACACCTTATTCGCTAAAGTGGATGGCGTCGTTAAATTCGAGCGTAAAGGTAGAGACAAAAAACAAGTAAGCGTTTATGAAGCTTAATCCCAGAGCCCATCGTCAGATGGGCTTTTTTATGTAATAGACATTTCTTTACAAAAGCATTATGATGTTAGTGTAAGAAGTCTATTTGACGAGGTGTAATAATGTTAGTAGATATAGCTAAAATCACCATTAAAGCTGGAAACGGTGGAAATGGTAGAGTTAGTTTTAGAAAAGAAAAATATGTGCCAGATGGTGGTCCAGATGGCGGTGATGGTGGTCGCGGCGGAAGTGTTATCGCCCTTGTCGATGAAGGCATGAGAACACTTATGGATTTTAGATATAAAACAAAATATGTTGCCGATGCCGGAGAAGACGGTGGTAAGAAAAAGATGAGTGGTAAATCTGGAGAAGATCTTATTATCAGATTACCGCAAGGCACGATTATTAGAGATCTTGAAACTGGAAAGGTCATAGCGGATTTAAAAGAAGTTGGACAGCGTGTTGTCATCGCTCAAGGTGGTAAAGGTGGTCGTGGTAATCAACACTTCGCTACGCCAACGAGACAAGCACCTACTTTTGCTGAAAAAGGAACCTCTGGTGCAGAGAAAGTAGTTAGCCTTGAACTTAAAATGTTAGCTGATGTGGGATTGCTAGGTTATCCTAATGTCGGTAAATCAACTTTTCTTGCAACGACAACTAAAGCTAAGCCTAAAATCGCTAATTATCATTTTACAACACTTCAACCGAATTTAGGTGTTGTTGAAGCAGTAAAGGGAAAGAGCTTTGTTATAGCTGACATACCTGGTCTTATCGAAGGCGCTAAAGAAGGTGTAGGTCTTGGTTTAGACTTTTTAAGACATGTTGAAAGAACCAAAGTTTTAATCCATGTTGTGGATGTATCAGGTATTGAAGGCAGAGATCCATATGTTGATTTTTGTAAGATCAATGATGAAGTTTTTGGCTATAACGAAAGACTATCAACTAGAAGACAGATCGTTGCGGCGAACAAAATGGACTTGGTTTTTGAAGAAGATCAATATAATGCCTTTGCAGAAAAAATCAAAGCAGATGGCTATGAAGTTTATCCTATTTCAGCTGCAACTGGTGAAGGTGTTGACGCACTTCTACTTAGAGTTACTGAACTACTTGATACGATTGAAGACGAAGATTTATTTGATGTAAACGATTACTACGTTGAAATGATTGATAAAACAAATGATAAAGACATTAAATACTTTATGGATGGAGATGTTTACTGTGTTGAGGGCGATTATATTGATCGACTTCTATATTCTACTAACTTAGAAGACATAGAATCACTTCGAAGATTCCAAAATGCACTAAAAGTAAACGGTGTCTTTGATAAATTAAGAGATATGGGTATCGAAGATGGCGATACAGTTAGAATCTTTGAATTAGAATTTGAATTCTATGATTGATGAGGGAAAAATATGTTAACAGGAAAACAAAGAAGTTTTTTAAAAGGTTTATCACATTCGTATAAACCGCTTGCTCAAATTGGTAAGGAAGGTATTTCAGAAGCATTTTTAACGCAATTAAGTGTATTGCTGGACCAACATGAGCTCGTTAAAATTAATATTTTAGATAACAGTATGGAATCTTCTGATTCTGCAGCTAGACAAATCTGTGAAGCGTTGAATGCTGAGTTTGTACAAGCTATGGGCAATAAATTGACGATTTATCGTCAGTCAAGAAATAACCCTATGCTAGAGATACCAGGCGCTGATAACACAAGAGTTAAAATTAATCGTCAGAACAAAGAAATGATGACTAAAAAAGCCACTACAAAAAAAGGTGGTATTAAATCTAGACCAAATCAAGGCAAGCGTTCTGTCGCTAAAGCGAAACGTGAAGAAGCAGAAAAACTTGAAAAAGAACAAGCAATGGCTAAATTCAAATACAGCTTCTCTAAAGACCAATCAAAAAAGAGTACGCGTTCTTTAGGTACATCAAAAGAGAGTGGTTTTAAAGCAACACAATATAAAAAAGCTGGAAGAGGAACTTCTAAATGATTCAACCAAAAAAAGGTAGAAAAATTGGCATAATGGGTGGGACTTTTGATCCGATCCATTATGGTCATTTAATGCTTGCTGAACAGATAAGAACCAGCTTTCATTTAGATGAAGTGATTTTTATACCAGTAGGTAAAGCCCCACATAAAACATTGAGTAATGCAGCACAGAAAGAACAGCGATTTGAGATGGTAAAACTTGCAGTTGCCTCTAATCCTTATTTTACTCTATCTGATATAGAGATAAGGCAATCAGGGACAACTTATACAATTGATACTATTAGTGAACTTCAAAGCCAATTGTCTAAGGATGATGAGCTGTTCTTTATTACAGGTGCAGACGCTATACTCTTACTCGAATCGTGGAAGGATTATCAATCATTAGTTAAAAAAGTTAAATTCATTGGTGCAACACGTCCAGGTTATGAAAAAGAAGTACTTGAGGAAAAAACTAGGGTACTACAAACTAAATACGGTGCACAAATAGAACTTTCAGTTGTTCCTGCACTGGCGATTAGTTCAACGGATATACGCGATAGAGTTTATGAAGAAAAAAGTATAAAGTATTTACTGCCCGAAGTGGTAGAGGATTATATCCATCAAAATTTTCTCTATAAACAACATCATGAGCGCTTTTTTGAGTTTAAACAGATGCTTGAGGAAACACTTAGCAAAAAGAGATTTCTACATTCGTTAGAAACTGCTCATACAGCAAGAAAATTGGCATTACAGTTCAATGTCGATCCTTTAAAAGCTGAGTTTGCTGGGTTATGTCATGATTTTGCTAAAGAAATGAAAAGCAAAAAAATGCAAAGCTATATTGAGGCATTTGGGATTTATCAAGATCCAAGTATTATCACGACACCTAACATTGCTCATGGAGAGGTTGCCGCTGGTATTCTCAAAACAGAATACGGCATAGTGGATGAAGAAATTCTCAATGCGATTAAATGGCATACTTACGGTAATAAAGAAATGTCTGACTTAAGTAAAATTATCTATATTTCCGATATTATAGAACCAACTAGAGATTTTGATGGTGTTGAAGAAATTAGAAAATATGCTTATATGGATTTAGACTTAGCAATCGTCAAATTTTATAGCCAATGTACACCACATCTTGAAGATAAACACTTAAAGATGCATCGATATACAACGGAAATGGTAAAACAAATTCTCGATTTAAAGGAAAGGAATTAAGTCATTAATGGATGATATATTATATTTGTCAAAAGCAATCTATAAAGTTCTAGATGATAGAAAAGCTCAAGACTTAGTTGTCTTATCTGTTAAGGGTATAAGTCCAATTTCTGATTACTTTATCATCTGTACAGGAACATCGACGACTCATATGAACGCACTTGCAGATCACGTTCGAAAAGAATTAAGCGCACTTGGTGTTCAGTTAAGACATAAAGAAGGTAAAGACACTGGCGGTTGGTTGTTGATGGATTACAAAGACGTAATTGTTCATATTTTTAGTAGAGATATGAGAGACTATTATGGCCTTGAACGAATATGGAGCGATGCGGCTTTAATAAATTTCTAATAAATTGTATGAATGATATTGAGTTTTTATTTGAATTAATATACAATAGTCAACATACAAAATGTTGAGAGGAGAATATTATGGACAAGCCAATCCATCCAAAATTACTATCGATTATTCCAATTGCAAAAGCTGTTGCAGAAACATTTGGCTCAAATTGTGAAGTTGTTATCCATGATTTTAGAAATATGGAGAATTCTATCGTAGCGATATTTAACGGCCATGTAACAGGTCGTACTATAGATACTCAAATGTCTGAACCGATCTTAAGTAAAATTAACAAGCATCAGGAAGGTCATGACGTCTATAACTACACAGGTAAGAGTACATTAGGAAGAGAATTAAAATCAACTACAACGTTCATGAAGGATGACGAGGGTGAAATTGTAGGTTGTATGTGTATTAACTTTGACATTACAGATCTATTAAGCGCTAGAAATGTTATGAATGAACTATGCAAAGTTGATGAGAAAGAAATCGAAGTAATTGGAGAGATCAATAAAGTAAACGATGTCCTTTATGATATTGTAGAAGGTACAATTCATAAATTTGGTCGACCAGTAATTTATTTGACGAAAGACGAAAAAGTAAGTATTGTAAAAGATCTTGAAGAGAAAGGTGTCTTTTTAATTAAAGGCGCGATTGACTACGTTGCAAATTCTCTACAGGTATCTAGATATACAATTTACAATTATTTAGATGGCATTAGAGAAGGCAAATAAATATTAGGAGGCTTTAACGATGTTAAAGATAATTTCAACTGAAAATGCACCTGCTGCAGTTGGTCCATATTCACAAGCTATTGAAGCTGCAGGATTTGTATATGTATCAGGTCAATTACCGTTAATTCCTGGTAAAGGCGAATTAGTGAAAGGCGATATTAAAGCTGCTACAAAACAATCACTTGAGAATGCAAAAGCTATTTTAGAAGCGGCAGGCTGTACTTTTAGTGATGTAGTAAAAGTGACCGTTTTAATGAATGATATTACACAGTTTGCTGATATGAATCAAGTTTATGCTGAGTATTTCACTGAGCACAAACCAGCAAGAGCAGCATATGAGGTTGCAAATTTACCTTTATTTGCAGATGTTGAAATCGAAATGATTGCTTATAAAGCAAAATAATAGGGTTTAGATGATTTATTATTATATATGAGGTTATTTAAAAGATAATCAATTATATATCATTAAAAATTTAAGCATTTATTATATGAAAAACCCCCACTAGTTTAGTGGGGGTTTTAATTTGTTTTATAACGAGTAGATTTTATCTTGCAATCTTTCTTCTCCTTAATCTTTGAACACGAACTGCAGTAACGATTGAACGCCATAATAACAGCGCAATCAATAAACGCGTCAAGAGATTAAAAAACCAAGCTTTAGAAAAGAGGGGACGATTATTGATGAAAATCATGTTAGTTATATCATTTAAAAGATCTTCACCATCAAAATCATCATTTGAGATCAGTGGCACAGATACCAACAGTTCATTATTTAAATAATAGCCTATACTACCGAGCACTTCACCTTTTAAAACAGGCAATTCAATTGAGCTATTAATATTAATCTTTTTTACTAAAGCAGCAGGATCTATATCAGATTCTAAATCGATAACGACCTCATGCTCAGGATATAGTGGAATTTTAGTTTCCTTTTTATTGTTGATTTGTAAAGTATCTATAACTTCCTCTTTTTCATTTAGTACATGTGTTGATAAACCAAACAATCCTAGATCAAGTAAGAGTCTCGTGTCTTGATACATTGCGTTGCCATTTGATTTTAGTACAACTGCTATATATGCTTTATCGTCTTTTTCTGCTGAAGTTACTAGACAGTTCATCGCTTCATCTGTGTAGCCGCGTTTTATGCCTACGACGTATTCGTAAGCGATAGGAACTTTTTTACCTCGAATGGTGATTAAGTCGTTTGAGCCCTCTATCCCTTGATAAAAGCTATTGGTACTGTTTAAGTAGCGCGTTTCCTTCTTTTTATTCGTAGGTGGAATCTCATATCTCTTTGTAGTAACTATTTTACGAAACATTTCATTTTGCATCGAATATCTAGCAATCATGGCTAAATCAAAAGCAGTCGTAACATGATCATTATTTGGCAAACCATGTGGCGTAACAAAGTTTGAGTTAATCGCGCCCATTTCGGCTGCACGTTCATTCATCACATCTGCAAAAGCCTCTATACTGCCTGAATGGTATCTCGCTAAAGCTTCTGCAGCATCATTAGCACTGGTGATCATTAATCCATACAGCAACTGTTCCACAGTGAGTTGTTCACCAGGTTCAAGCGCTATAGAACTACCTCCAGCATATGGCGATTGATTGTCTATCGTTACAATATCGTCTAGAGATAGGTCTTCAAGAATAATAATTGCGGTGAGAATTTTCGTAGTACTTGCCGGATAAAGAGGAACATTTGCATTTTTATCAAATAATACTTGTCCAGATGCTTCATTAATCAAAACGGCACCTTCTGCGACTAAATCAGAAGGGGATATATCATATTCTGAAGCAAAGTTAATTGATGGTAAGGTACTTATGATCAATAACATTGCAATTATAATCATATTAATCTTTAATTTCATGTAGCCTCCAACTGTATATATAATTCTGCTCTTTCCATTATAAAAGAAAACGGCTGTTTTTTAAACGTAAAAATTATGGTAATCTGAATATATACCATATTATGGGAAAAGAGGGGGTTTATGAAAAAATATCAATTGATCTTAATAGGCTTAATTCTACTCTTAATTGCAAGTAGAATTCATGCGCAATCTCAATCTACTAAAGTAATACCATTTTTTATTGATAACGAGTCAACACGAGTTAAGGATAATGTGATTCAACCAGAATTACAACTTCAAACTGAACAAGAGAACGATCAATTTTTAATTAACAACGATGTTATACGTGAGGACGTTACTGAATCGTTACCATCAAATGAATTAAAATCATACTATGCTTTTATGCGTGATGGCACAGAAGTGTCCATACAGAGATTTAATCAACTGTCAATTGAAGAGTTAAAGAATTTCAATGGTATTGGCGATGTGACTGCAGCTGCAATTATTTCTTATATAAATGAAAATGGTGGATTTAATTTTTATGAAGAGCTGGTTAATGTCAAAGGAATAGGTCAAAAGAAATTAGATAAGCTCTTGAATCCAAGTTTTGATTAATACTTATACGTAAAAAAATGTTATAATATATCAAAATAGTGAAAGGAGGCGTAAAGGTGGTTAAATTAACTTCTTATAGCAAAAGCGCTGGCTGAGCAGCTAAAATTGGTCCTGAGACCCTCGCACAAGTTTTGTGCGACTTACCAAAAATGAATCACAAGCAATTATTGGTTGGATTTGAATCTTCAGACGATGCAGCAGTCTATCAATTAAATGATGTACAAGCTGTTATACAAACACTTGATTTCTTTACGCCTATCGTAGATGATCCATATGATTTTGGTGCAATAGCTGCTGCAAATGCATTAAGTGATGTCTATGCAATGGGCGGTTCACCAACCCTTGCAATGAATATAGTAGGTTTTCCAAATTGCCTATCTCCTGATATTTTGAAACAAATTATGCATGGTGGCGCAGATAAAGTAATAGAAGCGGGTGCATTGTTAATTGGGGGACATTCAATCGAAGATGAAGAGCCTAAATACGGTCTTTCCGTTATGGGAATGGTTTCACCAGATGCAGTCTGGAAGAATATCGGTGCAAAACCTGGAGATATACTTTTACTGACTAAACCTTTAGGAATCGGTGTATTAACGACGGCACTTAAAGAAGGGATGCTAAGCGGAGAAGTAATTGCGCAGATAACAAGTCAAATGGCAACTCTAAACAAAATTCCTTCAGTTCGGGCGAAAGAATTAACTCTTGACGTACATGCTTGTACCGATATTACAGGCTTTGGTTTAATTGGTCACACTCTTGAAATGGCAGTTGGAAGTGATGTCAGTATTGAGTTGTTTTCACAAAATGTGAAATACATTTCAGAGGCATATGGACTGGCAGAGATGGGCATCATACCAGCTGGTGCTTATAAAAATAAAGCACATGCATCAGAAAAAGTTAGTATCTCGGATTCCGTCTCTGAAGTTTTAGTAGATCTGATGTTTGACCCCCAAACTTCAGGTGGTTTGTTATTTGCTTTATCAGAAGGCGATGCAGAAAAACTTCAAAGTAGTTTAAAAGAGCTATATCCGTTAGATGTATATATCGTAGGACGCGTTATTGATAAAATGGACAAATCAATTTACGTTAAATAACACTTGTTTTGAACCTGTAAACAATACCATGGAGGTAATGATGCAATCACATAGTGATATCTTGAGACAAATTCCCAAGGTGGACTTGATTTTGAGTCTATTGCCTGAAGCTATATATGAGCAACTTGATGTCAGTATAATTAAAGAAACTGTCACTCAAATTTTGGATCAATTGAGATACGATATTCTAAACAACCACATTACAGAAGTGGTGGTAAATGAGGTTATCTTGGAAATTATTGATGCATTAAATGGGATAACTGCCCATAGTCTAAAAAGAGTCATCAATGCTTCAGGTATTATTCTCCATACTAACTTAGGTCGTGCAGTATTATCTGAGCGTTCACTTGAACATCTAGTGAAAACGATGTCTGGTTATACAACGTTAGAATACGATGTGTTTGAGGGTAGAAGAGGGAGCCGTTATGAACACGTTGAATCCCTATTGTGCCGTCATACAGGTGCTGAAGCCGCTATCGTTGTCAATAATAATGCTGCAGCTGTGTTGCTTGTTTTAAATACATTTGCAAAGGACAAAGAAGTTGTCCTATCTCGTGGCGAGATGGTAGAGATCGGTGGTTCCTTTAGGATTCCTGAAGTAATGAAAATGAGTGGTTGTAAATTGGTAGAAATTGGCACGACAAATAAGACACATCTGAAAGACTATGTGTCAGCAATTACTGAGGAGACAGGTCTGCTATTAAAAGTGCATACCAGTAATTATAAAGTTGTCGGATTTACACATGCAGTCCCAAGAGAAGAGCTCCATCAGCTCTCAGTGAAAAACAATATACCATTTTATGAAGATTTGGGTAGTGGTTCCTTTGTTAAAATAAAGCATTTAGAAGATGAACCAACTGTTTTTGAATGTATCGCCAGTGGGGTAGACATCGTTTCATTCTCTGGTGACAAGTTGCTTGGTGGCAATCAATCAGGCATAATCGTTGGGAAGAAAAAATACATCGATCAACTAAAGAGAAATCAATTGTTAAGAGCACTAAGAATAGATAAACTTTCTCTGGTCGTTCTTGAGGACTTATTAATTTCATATTTGAATACTGAAAATGTAGTTAAAAACAATCCAACTTTAGAGATGTTATCTATGTCGCCAGAGACAATATTCGATAAAGTCACGAAATTTGTAAAAATGGCACAAGCATCATTACAAGAGTTGGAAATCAGGTATGTAATTGAACCTTTAAACTCTCAAATTGGTGGTGGTGCATTGCCAACTTCAGAACTGCCGTCTTATGGTCTTTTTATAACCGGTAATTTTAATCCCAACCAAATTCAATTAAAGCTAAGACTTAATCCTGTTCCCATTGTATGCAAAATCGAATCGGATGCCCTTGTATTTGATTTTAGAACTGTCTTTGAGCAAGACTTCGATACATTGGTTATGGGGCTAATATCGAGTTTTAGGAGTGTATAATGCATAGTCATATCGTCGTGGGAACTGCTGGTCATATCGACCATGGTAAAACCACTTTAATTAAACAATTAACGGGTATTGAAACCGATCGATTAAAAGAGGAAAAAGCTAGAGGCATAACTATTGAAAATGGTTATGCCCATTTAACGTTAAATGATGGTCGTACAATTGGTTTTATAGATGTACCAGGACATGAAAAGTTTGTTAGAACTATGATTTCAGGTGCCATGGGTATAGATGTAGCTATGTTGATTATCGCTGCTGACGAAGGTGTAAAAGCTCAGACAATAGAACACCTTAATATCATTAATCATTTGAATATCAAGTGTGGGCTAGTTGTTTTATCAAAAGTGGATTTGGTGGATGAGAAGAGATTGCATGAAGTCATGCATCAAGTAGAAGAACTTCTAAAAGAAACTGCACTTGAATCATTTCCAATTTTTATATATAGTGCTTTAAACCATACAACATTAAATCCCATTCTCTCATTTTTTCAAGAATTAAATGAGTTTGAAGATGGATCAAAAGAGAATGCGAATCCTAGACTTTTTGTAGACCGTAAGTTCACTAAAAAGGGATTTGGCACAGTTGTAACTGGCACTTTGTTAGACGGTTCTATCAAAGTTGGCGAAAAGCTCTTTTTATATCCATCAGATAAAGTGATTAAAGTTAAAGCCATGCAAGCTTATGGCACCGATACAGAAACAGCTACCTATGGTCAGAGGGTTGCAATTAACATTAATTTAGACCTAGATGAAATCGAAAAAGGTAACTTGATAACGGGAACAGAGCACCTAAAAGCCACACAGATTATCGACGTACAAATTGATATTGACACTGATGTAACACATTGGCAACGGTTAAGGCTGTATCATGGTACAAATGAAATACTTTGTAGGATTGTCGTAAACGATGACAATGTTAATGAGAAGGCTCAATTAAACGTACAGCTACGACTAGAAGCGCCAATATATGCACGTGCTAATGATCCCGTTATATTGAGGTCGTATTCTCCTGTATATATGGTAGGCGGGGGTAAAATAACAAACCCATACGGTAAAAAAGGGATAATAGAAGTTGAGTCTAAAGATGTATCTGAACAAGTCTTAGCCATCTTTCAAAATGAAGCTCCCATTTTGGACAATCTCGAAATATTGCATAAGCTTAGTGGTTTTAATTGGGAGACTTTCAATTTGGCTATATTAAAATTAATTGAAACACAACAAATTATAAAGTCGAACGATGTCTATTTTACAAGTGACCGTTATGATGCAATTAAAAACACTGCTTTTGAAATAGTCAGAGACTTTCATCTAAAAGAACCACTAAGCAGAGGGATTAGCAAGGAAACTTTGTACTCAAAATTGAATGATCAATACCGTTCGTTTGGTTTTAATAGAAAAGCCTTTACACATTTCATTTCATCAGACGATGCGCTAAAGATGGACGAAGAGTTTGTTAGACTTGATACTTTTAAAGTTGCTTATTCGCCCAAGCAATTGATAGCAAAAGAGACGATCATTCGCTATATAAATGCGTATCATCAGCCCATAGTTCCTTTAAAGGAACTGTTTGCCTTAAATTATGACAAAAATATTATCAAAGAAATGGTATATCATTTGATTAATTATGAAATTCTTGTTAAAATTAATGATGAAAACATAATGGGTATGGAAATTTACAAACAGAGCTTGTCGCAGTTATATGCATATTTCAAAGAACATAAAGAGATAGCTGTTAGCGACTTTAAAACATTAACTGGTTTTTCTAGAAAAGCGACAGTTTTGTTATTAGAGCATTTCGACAACAAGATGATTACTAGACGAAATGAAAATACAAGGATATTACTTAAGAGATGAATGGAGTGGAAACTATGGCAGAGAGAATTTTAGTTGTAGATGACGAACCGATTTTATTAAAGGGTTTAAGATTTAGCTTAGAGCAAGAAGGATATGAAGTAGAAACTGCTGTTGATGGAAAGGAAGCATATGATTTAATTCTTTCAAACACTTATGATGCTGTAATACTAGACCTTATGTTACCAGGTATGGATGGCCTTGAAGTTTGTAAAAAGGTAAGAGAAAAGTTAATGGTACCTATTTTAATGCTAACCGCAAAAGACGATGACTCTAGTAAGGTTCTAGGTCTTGAATATGGTGCAGATGATTATATTACAAAGCCTTTTAACATGCTAGAGCTTAAAGCTAGAATTAAAGCGATTCTAAGAAGGGTTCAAGTAAGTGATCAGAATATTTCATCAAATGTCTTAAATATTGGCGACTTCAATATAAATACTCTAGGAAGAAAAGTGACTATAAACGGCCAACAAGTCAATTTAACTGCAAAAGAATTTGATTTGTTATTATTACTAATTTTAAACGAAGAAAAAGTATACTCTAGAGAAGAATTACTTGAAACCATCTGGGGTTACGAATATTTTGGTGATGTAAGAACCGTCGATGTTCACATTAGAAGATTAAGAGAAAAAATTGAAACCAACTCATCACAACCAGATTATATTTTAACGAAATGGGGCGTTGGCTATTATTTCAAAAATAAAAAGAAAAGAGTTCTTTAAAAGTATTAGGTGGAAACTTGTTTCCACCTATTTAATATTGATAACCTTTGTTATGCTTTTGACTACCTTTTTTGTTAAGGACTCACTTGTTAAGAGTAATGTTAGCGAAGCTCAATCTACTTTGCTAAATTACAATGCTATTATTGCAAATCAAGTAGCGCCTTTTATTTCAAATATTGATAATGAGTACACGTTCAAATACGTAGATGATATTGTCAAACAAAACAGTCTTGAGTATGGTGCAAGAACACTTGTGCTCACCACTGGCAATCAGGTCTTGGTTGACTCGTATGATTTACTGAGATTAACCAGTATCGATAATAGAGAAGCGGGTGTAGCAGCAGCTGGTAATGACATCTCAAATATTTATGTCTACGGAGATGATTATTTGTTGTACGCAGCTGTTCCTATCATCGACAGAGATGATATCGTAGGTGTGGTTTTCACCTCTATGGAAGCAAATTATATTTTTGATGATATAAATGCTTTTATGGATAAACTGTTTATTATATTTTCAATGGCAATCCTAGTATCCATTTTTATCAGTATGCTATTTGCTGATATTATTTCAAAGCCAATTGAAAGATTAACGGTTTCAGTTAAAACCATCACTCAAGGAAAGTACGATACAAAGGTTGAGATTCAAGGCAATGATGAGATTGGCGAACTTGGAAAAGCTTTTAATATCATGACCACAAAGCTTTATCAAGTGGAAGAGAGAAGGAAGAAATTTGTTTCGAACGTTTCTCATGAATTAAGAACACCCATGACGAGTATGAAGATTGTTTCTGATACTTTGTTATCTGCACCTAATTGGGACGAGGGAATTTATAGAGAGTTTATGGTGGACATCAATACTGAAATTGATCGTCTCAATAAAATTATAGACAGTTTACTGTACTTAGTACGAGTTGAAAAAGATGAACTTGAGCTTGATTTAAGTATGACTTATGTCAATTATTTATTAGAATGGGTTATTAAAACACTTAATCCTATTGCTTTAAAAAAAGAAATTCAATTGACGCTAACTGCAAATAACAAAATCCAAATTCAGTTGGATCAGGAAAAAATGCAGCAATGTTTACTCAACATAATTGGTAATGCTGTTAAGTATACACCTGAAGAAGGAAAAGTCTGGGTTGAGCTTGAAGAAACTAGGGACAATATAATAATTAAAGTAAATGACTCAGGAATCGGTATCCCAGAAAAAGACTTACCATTCATTTTTGATAGATTTTATAGAGTGGATGAAGCAAGGGCTAGAAAGACAGGTGGAACAGGACTCGGTCTATCAATTGCACAACAGATTATCCAACTTCATCAAGGCACCATATCAGTCAAGAGTGAATTAGGTGTTGGAACTCAAGTTGCAATCACTTTACCTAAAAAATAATGGAGAAAATATATGAAATTTCCCGTTAGTGTCATGGTATTGTTAATTGTTATAACAAGTCTAAGTCTAATTGCGCTAAATTCGGATATAGCTTATGATGCTCTCGAACCTCATAATTATATATCGCCTGAAGAAGGCGCAATTAAAGTGACGACTAAATTATATTTTGTCTATGATAAAGCGCTTCGGACAGAATATCGAACATTAACAATTTCAGATGAGAATTATGGAAAGACAGTTATCGAAAACCTATCATATGGTGCTGATAATAAGTTTTTTAAAACAATATATGATCTTGGTGTTAAGATTAACTCTGTTGATTTGATCGATGAGACTTGCTTTGTCAATTTTGAGGGATCGGAGCGATTGACGCTGCTTTTTGCAAGTGATGATGCGTCTCTTTATCTGTGGTCTATTGTCAACAGTTTAACTGAACTCAGTCAGATTAAGAATGTTCAATTTTTAGTAGATGGTAGGCAATTGACTCGAAATATAATTGGCTTTACTTTAAATCAACCGCTGCCTATGGTTGACACCTTGGTTTATAGCAAGCAGCAAACTTCCGCTGATATCGTAATTGATTTTTTAGAAAATCTATACAATCGCAGGTTTGATTTGGCTTATAATCTACTTTCAAAATCATCGATGAACAACTATTCGTATAGTGCATTTATCGCTTATGCAGAGGGCTTTTTATCTGAACACAAAGACTTTAACCGAGACACTTTTTATACCAGAGTTTATGATTCTTATGAAGAAGTATTTGTTAAATTCACGAAAAAGTTTCAATCAGATGGATTTATGTTAAACGCATATGATACATGGATTGTTATTAAGGAAGAGGAAGTCTATAGAATTAATTTGACCTACGCATACCAAGATTAGATGATCTCTATCACGAACATTTAAAAGTATTGTAATCCCACTGTCATGGTAATTCTATATTAAAGGATTATAATTAAATTAATATAATTTTGAATGATAATGTTATGACCATGTGGAAAGGATTGAATATGTTGCGATATAAAGAAAATTTAAGAATAAAATGGATTGCATTGGTTTTGATTCTTATGATGATTGTTCCAATAAGCTTTTCAGATGTGACAACCTATGGTGATGTATCTAGTAAGCATTGGGCTTATATGATGATTCATGAGTTAAATGATGCTGATGTTTTGAAGTCATCAGAAACATTTGGACTTGGTTCATATATAACTGAGACAGATTTAATCGAGTGGCTGGGTAAAATAAAGCTCAACTCAAATTATCAGTTGATCTATGAACCAAAACATACTTTAACTAGAATTGAGTCAATCGAAGTGTTTGCAACGTATCTTCGTTTAAATAAGGGGATAGCACTCTTAGGTGAGGTCGCTTCACCTTATTTAGATACTGAGGAAAATAGCGCATTATTGGCTTTTGCATCAAATGTTGGTTGGATTTCAGTTAATTCAACCCAAACTTTTAGACCAAACCAATTGATTAAAAAAGAAGAAGCGATTGCAGTACTTTACAAAATTTACAGCCAATTCAAAAATCCATTGTCTATATTACACACTTATTATGCGATCAGTTCCTACTCACAAGCTGAGTTAACCGATGATGTTAATTCCTTAAGCTATGGCTGGGCTAGACTAGAATTTGATAAAACTAAGCAATCTGTTATTTTAAATATGACCAGTGCCAATAGTAATGAATATCGCGTTCCTACAGGATATGCTGCAGCACTAGATGCAACTTCCAATAATGAAGCAACAAAGCAATTGATGGTTTTTGTTAAAGATGAAACTAGACTTGATCCTATTACAGGAAAATCAGTTAGTTTAGCAGAAACTATTTTAACAAATGATACGCTTTCTGAATCTGTTATTGAGCAATTAGTTGGTGCTGTAGAAGCAAATGTTTATAATATCCATTTTGATGGTGTTGTATTAGATTTTGAAAATTTAAAAGGTGAAGCAGTAGCGAAAGCTTATAACGAATTTGTGTCAAAAATCTCAGAAATATTAAAGGAAAAGAATTTATCTTTATATATCGCTGTTCATCCAGAGAGAAATGAATCACAAAGCTATTTTGATGGCTATGATTTTAGAACGTTAGGTGAGTATGCTGACCACATAATACTAATGGCTCATGACTATTACGCTAAAAAGCTATCAAGTGTTGACATGCAATTAGGATATACAGTTACACCGCTCTCACCAATTGACGAAGTTTTTTATGCACTTGAGGCGGTTACGAATCCGAAAGATGGTGTAGAAGATAGTACAAAGGTTCTGCTACAGGTATCCTTTGATACCGTTCAATGGCAAAGCAAAGAAGGTATTATTTTAAACAGCACACCTTATCATCCTAGTTATCAATCTGTATTAGATAGAGCTGCAAAAGTAGGGACAGAGGTTAATTATTCACTCAACTTAGAAAGTCCATATTTAACTTTTTCAGAAAATCAAATTCGTAATATTATATGGTATGAAGATGAACGTAGTATTCAAGCGAAAATTGATTTAGCAAAATTATTCAATACAGGTGGTATCTCAGTTTGGCGTCTTGGAACGATTCCTAATTTTAATAATGCGGAAAGTAATTCTGATAATATTGATTTACTGGATGACTCAATAGAAATTCAACTAAATATTTGGCAGCAAATTCTAGAAAACTTTTAGTTTTGTAATTAATAATAAATAAAGTCGGTATACATTTTCGTATACCGACTTTTCATTGTTTTATTTCTTATTTGGCGAGGGTATGTGGGAATCGAACCCACCCGAGCATCTCTTAAATACTCACACTGATTTTGAAGATCAGAGGGCACACCAGAACCCATCTACCCCCAAGTATTTCTATTTTAGCAGATTAAACCTTATTTTCATAGAATATTAACACAATTTTAAGTATTGTTTGGTATTCTTGTGACAGAGTTACAAAACATATCGAAGGAGTTGTGTACAACTAATTTAGCACAACTCAATATAGCATAACTCGTAAATAAATTTCTGAAAATATGGAGGTAATTATGATCGTTACTACAACACCTACAATTCAAGGCATGAATATAATTGAGTACAAACAAATCGTCTTTGGCGAAGTAATTAACGGTGTGGATTTTGTGAAAGATTTTGCAGCGGGGTTAACTAACTTCTTTGGTGGTCGTTCTAATTCCTATGAAGGAGAATTAATCGATGCAAGAGAACAAGCGATGAATGAAATGATACAAAGAGCAAAGGCAATTGGTGCAAATGCAATCGTAGGCGTTGACATCGATTATGAAGTACTTGGCCAAGGCAACAACATGTTAATGGTAACCGCTTCTGGAACTGCAGTTGTTTGTGAATAATTCAAAGAAAAAAACGTCATGGACTATCGTCTATGACGTTTTACTTTTAATTCATCGTCTTCTTTTTAATACTGAGCTTGCTTTCAGTTCCGTTTAATAAACGCTTTAAATTCGCTCTGTGCCTGTATATTACGAATGCACCTAGTAGAAATGCAAATACAGTCATTGTGGTGCTTTTTGAAAATATTATGGCATAAATAGGTAGCATAATTGCACTTAAAATAGAAGCCAAAGACATATACTTTGTTAAACCGATGATGATAAATTGGCTAATAAATAACAATACAAATATGTCAGGGTAAAGAATAACTAAAATACCAGCAGAGGTAGCTACGCCTTTGCCACCTTTAAATTTGAGCCAGATGGGATGACAATGACCGATGACTGATAAACCACCACCTATAACACCACCGAGTTCACCAAACCAAATAAGACCTAACACTGATGGTATGATACCTTTTAAGAAGTCACCTATAAATGCAATCACACCAACTTTCATACCTAAGGTTCTAATTACGTTTGTCGTTCCTGTGTTACCACTGCCGTGAAGTCGTATATCTATTTTTCCAATCCATTTTGGTATTAAATAAGAAAATGGAATACTACCGATAAAATAACTTAAAACCCCAAAAATATAAATCATGAATGCCTCCTAATTAAAATCGCATGTTCATTTTAGCATAAAATCGAAAGGCTTAAAATAATAAATGTAAAGTGTTATAATATTATTATAATTAAATACTCTAGGAGGCAGTTATGATGAAGTCATTTTCACTTAAGGCATTTGATGGTTTTGATTTAAAAGGTTATCATTGGCAGTCAGAGCAAGAATCCATAGCAACTTTGGTATTAGCCCATGGAATGGCGGAAAATGTTGAACGCTATACTGCTTTCTCAGAATTTTTGAATAGGCATCAGATCGATGTGATTGGAATCCACCAAAGAGGACATGGGCCACATGTGGAAATGTTAGGATATCTTGGTGATAATGGTTGGGATGCAATGAAAGAAGATTTGAGATATGTCGTTAACTCTTTAAGAGCCGAATATGAAAATAAACCAATTATACTTATGGGGCACAGTATGGGCTCATTTTTAGTACGAGATTTTCTTAGAAGTTATTCTTATTTAATAGATGGTGTCATCTTATCGGGAACTGGTTTTTATTCAAAAATGACTCTGAAACTGGGTAAATGGTTAGCTGAAAGAGATGTCAGAGCACATGGCGATAAGCATATCTCTGAACTCGTTCATAAAATGGCATTTGAATCTAACAATAAAAAGGTTAAAGCACCTAGAACAGATTTAGATTGGTTGACGCGAGATGAAAAAATAGTGGATGAATACATTAAGAGTCAACTTTGTGGACAAAAACACCCTTCTTCATTTTATGCATTATTTTTCAATGGATTGGAGGGTGTCTTCTTTCAGGATGCAGAGGCAAACTTTAAAGTAGGATTACCAATGTTAATTTTCTCAGGAGATGCTGATCCAATAGGCAATTACGGAAAAGGTGTCCATAAAACTGCAAAATACTATAAAGATCATGGATATAAAGTTTCACTCCATTTGTATAAAGAGGGTAGGCATGAAATGCTAAATGAGATCAATCGTGATGAAGTTTTTGAGGATGTTGTGAGCTGGATCTTAAAGCAGATAGTATAATAAAACAAGGAACAGCTGTAATCGAGAATAGATATAGCTGTTCCTATTTTGAGTTTAATATTTATGAATCTAACAAAGTAACATCAGTTTTAACTGATAATGAGAAACCTTTTATAGATGAATCAACCTTTTGATATTAGTAGACTGATTTGAGACTCAAATGCTTCAAACAGAGCTTCTAAATCAACAGATTCAGTGGTCCCACCTTGTGCGACGGTTTTATTTCCACCGCCTCGAATGCCATATGTCCCAGCAATCTCCTTAAAAAGGCGTCCAATATCGACGCTATCACCTATGTTTTCAGACTTTGCAACCACCATATGTGATTTTCCTTCTTCACTACTTGCGCCAATAACGATGCGATCTGGTTCAGATGTAATTAAACCCACTTTAAATCTTAAATCAACCATAGGCAGATCGATTTCATTTAATGTGATGATTTTTATGGTTTCACTATCTTCTTCTGAATCATATCCTTGCATGAGCAGTTCAACCTCATATTTGATTAACTTTTCTTTATATAGTTGCAACTTAGCCTTATCCTCTTTTTGTCTTTGAATTAAAAGTTCAGAGAAAGATAAAATTTCGTTATCCTTAACTGAGAAAAGGCGCATTAGATGATTCACGATTTCGTTTCTTTCATTCATAAAATCAAGAGCAAATCTGCCACATCCAAATTCAATTCTGACACCAGTTTTATATGGTTCAACACGTTTGATTTTTACAATTCCAATTTCGCCTGTTCTTTTTAAATGTGTACCGCCACAAGGTGAGAAGTCAGCATCTATAATCTCAATCACTCGAATGTTCTCTGTAACCTTTGGCTGCTTGCGAAGAGGCATTTGTAATAGTTCTTCAGAGCTAGGATAATGAGCTACAATTTCTAAATTTTTATAAATGAGTTCATTTGCAGCTTTTTCAAGAGCTATAATCTGTGATGCATCCAATTTTTGATCAAGATCGATGGTAATATAGTCATCTCCAATATGAAAGCCAACTGTGTTTGCATTGTAAAGCTTTTCTGCACAGGAAGAGAGAAGATGTTGTCCACTGTGTTGCTGCATAAGCGTAAATCTTCTATTTTCATCGATACGTGCATCTACACTGTCACCAATATTAAAGTTGACTTTTTCCGTGGTATAGTGAGCGATGACATCATTCGTTATCTGTACATCTTCGATTTTAATACCATCTATGGTTCCGAAATCGCTGGGTTGACCGCCACCTTCTGGGTAAAAATAAGTATGGTCAAGTAGGATGGCTGTCCTGTTATTTATGGTTTCAATGCCGGTCACTTTAGCTTTAAAGTGCCAAGTGTAAGCATCTTGTAAAAATGATTTGATGGTCATGTATGCCTCCTATAGATTCGTGACTGGAATATTTACTCAAATAGTATATAATAGTTAAGTAAACTTTGAAAGAGGAGAGCCCTATGAACTTAGAATTATTGGATGAAATTTATAATGAACTGTATGCATTTATTAGTTCACCAACGTATGAAACTATATTATCTCAAGGAAAAGATATTTTTATAATGAATGAAGACGAATCTGACACAGATGGCTTTGCAGAATGGTTGATATTTAATTATCGAAATTCTGATCAGAAAAGAATGATTGATCTGTTTTCAATCAGCTCAGAGAGTGAAGAAGAAATGGTTCTTTTAGCTGGATTAAAGAAAAGCTTTAGAAGCATTTTTGAGGTGAAAGTTGAACGCGATCAAATTTATCTAAAGGATATTTTTACAAATGCAGATTATTTGATATCAAGTGGCTTAATTGAAGCTGATCGATTGGTTTCAGCAAGACTAATTTCAATTGATGGTGAAAATGCAATTATTGGCGATACCTTTGAAATGGATACCTTTTATCTTGAAAGTATACGAAAGTATTTGTTAGATCAGTATAATCAATTTTCAAAAGCGAATGGCATTCTATCTTTAACAGACTTTCTTGACATTAACGGTCATCTTCTTTATAAGGTTATGGGTATTTTAACTCAGGTTGAAGAGGAAAACTACGACAGTGAAGAATTGATTTTATATCAAGCAACATATGCTTTTAATTGTCCAATGGATATTTTATATGATAAGATGTTGAATCTCTCACTCCCTGTATTTTCAGATGAAGATGAAGAACCGATATTAAGGGTAATGAAAGAGGATGAAATCGTAGCTGAAATAGAGATAACTAATGGGCAGTTCCATGTACTCTGTAATAAACCTTCACATCGTGATTTGATGCACGGAGTTATTGCTGATATACTTGATGCAACAATCGTTTTCTTAAAAGATGAAGTTTTTTCATTAGAAGATTTATTATAAACTTGATGTTAGGTGGTAATTCAGTGTTAAATTATATGGACTACCGACAACTTTATAGTCATGAAAGTGCGCTTTTTAGTGAGAAGAAAGATGGAATTGTCTATACACCTGACTGGTTGGCAAAAGAGATGCTTTTCCATCTATTGGATGAAAGGCTGTTTGCCGATCATCCTTCTCATGAATATAGAGCGCTGTTTGCTGATTGGTTCAAACAGGTGGCAGGTGAAATACCTTCTGCCTTTTTTAATTGGTTGTTAGAAGCTATAAGACCTCTTAAAATATTAGACTTATCTTGTGGGTCTGGCGTTTTATTGTTGACTTATCTGGATTTTTATAAAAAGGTAATCGGACTAAGTGAGGCTCGAAAGGATGAAAAATTACTTTTAGAAGAAGCTTTAAATGATCGTATTTTTGGTGTAGACATCAATTTAAAGGCTATTAATATTTTTAAAGAAACTTTAAGTGTTTTTTGTTTAAGTCATTCTCTAGAGGTAAACACCTTTAACCTGTGGTCTGTCAATAGCTTGACGACTCCCTTATTTGAAACGGCGTATTTTGATTTAATCATAGGCAATCCACCCTATATTGGGGAAAAGTATCACACTGATATTTTTGCAGAGGTCAAAGCTACCGAATTTGGCAGTAAGTATTATGAAGGCAAAATGGATTATTTTTATTTTTTTATCTATAAAGGCTATGAATTACTTAAACCAAATGGGGTTCTGACTTATGTGACGAGCAATTATTTCTTAACAGCGGATGGTGCAGTAAAATTAAGGCAGTTTATAAAAGGCTCCTTTTTCCTTCAAAGATTTGTCGATTATGGTGATGAACGCATTTTTCCTGAAAAAAAACTTCATGGCTGTACGTATTGTTTGTCGAAAATGCCGACGGACGATATAGCGTTTTATCAGATGGATTATGAAAAGGTGAAATCATTTAAAACAGAATCTGTATTTAAATCAAATGGTTCTATTAGATTTGTTTTATCTGATGCATCTAATCATATGATTCAAAAGTTAGATCAATTGAAAATTGATAGTTTAGGTGTTCTTTATAGTGTGAACCAAGGGATAGTATCTGGTGCTGATAAGGTCTATGTCCTAAATCAGGAAAAGGTCAATCTGCTGCCAACTGCTTTACAGGATAAAATCGTTCGCTTTTATAAAAATAGTGATATTGGCCATTTTAAAACTAATGCTGAAACGGATCGAAGATTAATCTATTTTACTGAAGCGCTTGATGAAGAGACCGCAATGTACTTTGAACCTTATAGAGAAGTCTTAGAAAAACGACGTGAAGTGAAAAAGGGGATCCGTAAATGGTATCAATTAACTTGGCCGAGAAATAAGTCATTATTTGAAATGCCTAAGATTGTAGCGCCACAAAGAGCCTCCAGTAATCGATTTGCCTATGTTGAAAAGCCTTTCTATGCTTCGGCAGACGTTTACTATATCTCCATGAGAGAAAGTTCACCTTATTCTTTAAAGGTGCTTGCTTTAATCTTAAATTCAAGTTTTTATAAAGAATGGCTGTTACAGTTGGGAAAACGCAAAGGGAGTCTTTTAGAGCTCTATGCAACACCATTAAAAGCGATGCCGGTTATTAGACTAACCGAATCAGATATCCATACATTAGAGTTACTGGCTACGCAGATAGAAACAGAAACTTTTGAAGTTCAAGAGATGATTAATAAGGTTGATTCGATTTTGAGTCGCTATTTATAACCATGCTTATTGCCATATTATTCCATTTTGATATAATGGAAATATATGGGAGGTTCTATGAAGCGTGGTTTTTTCTTTTTTGTACTCAGTTTATCTGTTATTTTGCTGATGTATCAAAATACATACTATAAGAATATTGTATCCAAAGCTAGAATTCAATTTCCCTCAAATGATAAAAGAGAAGCTGTAGAAGTATCTGTTAGTGGAGAGATTATCGAAGGAAACTGGACAGATGATTCTGTTATAGTTCGTGTTAAAAGGATTGGCAATCAAAAGGTCAACTATAAATGGCAGATCTATCCTAAGTTTATCAATCTCAACCGAGAAATGGATTTGGAAAATGGGATAGAGTTCAATGGAACTGTGAATGTTAATGCGATTCCATTTGCATCGGCAAAAAATCCAAAAGTATTTGACTATGACAAATATCTTTATTCAAAGGGGATCACTGGTAAATACACCGTTGAAATCGATAATGTTTATTCTTCAAAGCAATGGGGATTTAATTCATTTATTATTAGGATGCGAAGCAAAATGACTCGACAAATCAGTGAACTTTTTTCATCAGAAGCGTCACAATTGGTCAATGCGGTTTTATTTGGTGAGAGAGATCAGCTTGAGAATTATGATGCGTATAAGCGCCTAGGACTTGCACATCTCTTTGCAATATCGGGTTTACACTTTGGTATTATATTTTCGAGTATTTCTATCATTACAAAAGGATTGCCCAGGTTTGCACGTTTTAGCATCACTTCATTTGTGATGCTCATTATACTTTTGATTATTGGGGCACCTTATTCAGCTCAAAGAGCTTTTTACATTATATTATACAAAGAGCTTTCATTTTTATTTAAACGAAAAACAGATGTGCTCATGAGTATTGCATTTAGTTTGCTTGCTATCTTGGTTCTACAGCCATGTGCAATCTTATCGACATCGTTGTATCTATCATACTATGCCTATTTGGCAATAGTGGTTATTTATCCGCTACTACCAATACCAAAATTTAAGTATAAAATAATCGAAGGTGTAAAGTTTAGTATCGCAATACAGCTCATATTACTGCCAATCAGTATTTATTATTTTAATACAGTTAATCTGCTTAGCTTTTTTGCGAATTTGATCTATATACCTTTGATTGGTTTGTTTTTACCACTTTCATTACTCACTGTGTTTTTAGCCAAATTACCTGTAATAAATTTTATTCTTAAAACAGCCGTTGTTGTAATTTCAAGATTCATGCAATTTATAGTGTCAGTGATTCCGTATATCGAAAGTGATATTCATCTTTACTATTTGAAAGATTTTAGTTTGATTCTGATTTTGTTAATTGCACTTTTAGTGAGTTTTGTATTTTGGCGGTTGCATATAAACAGAGTGCTTTTTTTATCCGTCATCTCATGTAGCCTTATTCTCTATGCAATGATGCCAAACAATTCTGACACACAGGTAATATTCTATGATGTTGGTCACGGTGATATGGTTTTAATTAAAGACGATGATTTTTCATTATTAATTGATACGGGTGATGGTAGAAATGATCCCGTGAGTTTGCTTCGTGCTAACGGAATAACTCAACTTGATTACTTGATTTTATCACATGATCATAACGATCATACTGGTGGGTACGAGTCTTTAATTGATAAGATAGCAATAGATAATATATTCGTTACGGATTCATTTTTTATGGCAAATCAATCAACTGCAAGGGTAGATGGTCCATATTTAATTGGTTCAGTTTTAAGTGGTTCTGATCTGAATGTATCTGTTTTAAATCAAAGCATGGTGTTAGAGCACAATCGTATTCGTATGACGCTGGTTCCTATCTCAGGTAAGTCGTATTCAGAAGATCCAAATGAAGATGCGATTATCACGAAACTTGAAGTTCAAGATGAGGTCATCTATTTCTTAGCGGATATATATGACGACATGATTGATTCTGTAGAGGGGATAGAGAAGGCAACTATCGTAAAAACAGCTCATCATGGTTCTAAGACCTCAATTAGTAATCGATTGTACAGCAGCGCTTCTTTAAAACTTGCAGTATCTTCATGCAACTATAAGTACACAATGCCTGCAAAGGCACTTCTAACTAATCTAGAAGCAAATCATATAGACCACATGACGACCTATACTTATGGTCAGATACAATTAAACTTTAGTCACAATGATTATTCCATAGAGACTTATCTTAATTAATTCTACTTAGTGTATTTATTTATTGGTTCATTCTTGTTATGATAGATTTTGGAGGTAATCTATGGATTTTATGACGTACTTTAAGACGATAAAAAGTGGTGAGCTAGATCGAATTACATTGATAACAGGTGATGAGGTTTATCTAATCGATAACCTGATAAAATATATTGGTGAAACATTCTTAATGCCCTCGTATCTAGACTTTAATTACTCGGTCTACGATCAGGTAGCAGATATGGATACCATTGTGGGAACAGCAAATACGTTACCATTTTTTGATGATAAAAGAATTTTATTATTTCAAAATAGTGGCGTTTTAAAAGGTGTGAAAGAGGAGCAAGAGGAAAAGCTACTTGCATTATTAAAAAACATTCCTGATCACTTATATGTTATTTTCGCAGAATCAGACATTGATAAAAGGAAAAAGACGTATAAATTTCTTTCAAAAAACAGTCAAATCGTGAATGTAGATAAACTATCTAGACAGGAACTCGTCAAATGGATTGGGAAAAGGTTTAAGATTTATGACAAAGACATCTCTTTGCACATAATAAATTATTTGATAGAAATGATTAACTACTTAGAAGATTCAAGTGATAAGAACTTATACGACGTGGATAATATCGTAAAAATGCTGTGTGGTTTGGAATCAGAAATTACAGAACAAGTGATTAATCAATATATTGAAGTACCTATAGAGCAGAATATTTTTAAAATGATGGACGCTATCAGCACTAAGGAAATTACGACAGCGATTCAAATTTTAAATCAACTGGTTAATAATGGTGAAGCTGAGATAAAGATCTTCTTTTTAATCAATCAACAGTTTAGGAATATTCTTAAGACAAAGATTTTATTATCAGAAGGGCATAGCAGTTCCACGATTGCATCAAAGCTAGAAATTCATCCTTTTGTAGCTAAAAAAGCAGGGCAGTTTGCTTCACAGTTCTCTGTTAAGCAACTCTCAAATATTATTTCTATGCTAGAGGATGTTGATACTGCCATGAAGTCCAGCGGAATTGCGCCAATGCTTTTAATAGAAAAGGCGATATTTGATATCGCCTTAGTGAAGTAACCCGTTTGAAAGAATTTAGTTTAAGTTAAAATTCATATATCAAAAAAAGAAGAAAGCGTACTTAACTTGTACGCTTTTTTAATATTTGATCAAATATTAAATTGACACGGTCTCTTAAATTCGGGGAATCTCAAATTAAGTCAATTAAACGACTATTCAGCCGCAGCGTTTAATCTTTTTCTTAATCTAGAGATTTTTCTAGCAGCTGCATTTTTATGGAAAAGTCCATTTGCAGCGTTTTGAGCCATCTTTTTCTCAAAGAAATTAAATTTCTCTGTAGCTAAAGCGATGTCACCAGCTTCTAATGCTTCAGTAAATCTTCTTTCAGCAGTTTTGATTGCAGATTTTCTAGATTTATTGATAGCAGTTTTTTTGTTGATAACGCTAATTCTTTTCTTAGCTGATTTTATATTTGCCATTCTTTCACCTCCCCAGAATTTTTCAACAGACTTATTTTATCACTTCAAGCGGTTCTATGCAAGTTTTTTATTTGGCTTGATAGAATTATTTGAGTGTCGTCAGTGACTATGGTATAATTTATAAGCTAGTCAACTGTTTATAACTTCGTAAGAAGAGACTATAAATCTAGCTTCATAGTATAAGGAGGCATATTAAATGTCAAGTGAAAGACAAAAGTATATTAGAAATTTCTCCATTATCGCACATATCGATCATGGTAAATCGACATTGGCGGATAGATTGATTGAAAAAACTGGACTGTTAACGCAACGTGAAATGAAGGATCAAATCCTTGATAGCATGGATCTTGAAAGAGAGCGTGGCATTACGATCAAGTTAAACAGCACACGTCTGGTTTACAAAGCAAAGGATGGTCACGAGTACCTTTTAAATCTAATCGACACCCCAGGACACGTGGATTTTACTTATGAGGTATCGCGATCTTTAGCAGCGTGTGAAGGGGCAATCTTAGTCGTTGATGCGACGCAAGGCGTTGAGGCACAAACATTGGCGAATGTGCACTTAGCAGATGAACAAGGTCTAACCATAGTTCCTGTTCTTAACAAAATTGATTTACCGAGTTCAAGACCTGAAGAAGTCATCCAAGAAATTGAAGATGTTATCGGCATCATCGCTGAAGATGCACCTCGCGTTTCAGCAAAAGAGGGCTTAAACATTGAAGATGTGCTTGAAAAGATCATCACTGACATTCCAGCACCTGAGGGAGATGAAGAAGCACCATTAAAGGCGCTCATATTTGACTCATACTATGACAGCTATAAAGGTGCGGTTGCGTATGTCCGTATTGTAGAAGGCTCAGTAAAAAAAGGCGATAAAATATTAATGATGGCAACTGGCAAAAAGTTTGAAGTTGTCGAAGTTGGTATCAGTGTACCTGGTCCATTTCCAGTGGATGTTTTAAAAGCTGGTGATGTAGGTTACATTACTGCAAGTATTAAAAATGTTAAAGACTGTCGCGTCGGGGATACGATTACTTTTAGTGATCGAAAAACTGAAACGGCATTACCTGGTTATAAAAAAGCAACGCCAATGGTTTATTGTGGTATTTATCCTGCAGAAGGGCAAAGCTACGATGAAATTAGAGATGCACTTGAAAAGCTACAGCTAAATGATGCGGCACTTTCATTTGAGCCAGAGACCTCTGTCGCACTTGGTTTTGGCTTTAGATGTGGTTTCCTAGGGTTACTACACCTTGAGATTATTGAACAGCGGATTGATCGTGAGTTTGATTTAGATATTATTGCGACAGCGCCAAGTGTTATCTATCGTGTGACTAAGACAGATGGTGAGGTGCTAATGATTCAAAATCCTACCAACTTACCTGCTGTTACAGAAATCAAAATGATGGAAGAGCCAATCGTAAAAGCCAATATAATTGTACCAAATGAATATGTTGGTAATATCATGGAGCTTTGTCAAAACAGACGTGGAGAAATGATTCATATGGATTATCTAGATCCTAAAAGGGTTGTGCTTCATTATGAATTGCCACTCAATGAAGTTATTTACGATTTCTTTGATGCGTTAAAATCTAAAACACGTGGTTACGGTTCACTAGATTACGAGTTTTTAGAATACCGTGAATCAGATCTTGTTAAACTCGATGTATTATTAAATAAAGAGATGATCGATGCCTTCTGTATGATCGTTCATAGATCGAAGGCTGAATCTAGAGGCCGAGTAATCTGTGAGAGACTTAAGGAAGTTATACCAAGACAAATGTTCTTAATTCCCATTCAAGCTGCAGTTGGTAATAAAGTCATCGCAAGAGAGACCATTAGTGCACTTAGAAAAGACGTTCTTGCAAAATGCTACGGCGGTGATATTTCTCGTAAGAAAAAACTACTAGAAAAGCAAAAAGAGGGTAAAAAGAAAATGAGACAGCTTGGTAATGTTGAAGTACCACAGCAAGCGTTCTTATCTGTTCTCAAATTTGAAGAAAATTAGAAAGTTTATTTATTCACGCGCATTTTGAGCAATCTTCGGATTGCTCTTTTTATCCCTATCATTTAAGGAGGGCATATGAAAGAAAGATTAGGTATTTACATCCACATTCCATTTTGTGCAAGCAAATGCGCCTACTGCGACTTTGTATCACATCGAGTCGCTGAGTTTGAAATTAACAATGGTATTGAAGCGTATTTCAACGCTTTATCTGGTGAAATTGAATTTTATAAAGAAGAAATTCAAAAATATGAAATCGGTTCGGTCTATTTTGGTGGTGGTACACCAAGTATCGTCGATGGGGTTTATATCAGTCGTGTATTAAAGCAATTGAGAAGTGTGGCTACTTTCACAACTGATGTTGAAATTACACTAGAAGTGAATCCTGGCACATTAACTGAGGAAAAACTTAATTATTATACGGCATCAGGTGTTAACCGTATTTCTATGGGACTTCAGACGACGAATGATGTTTTGCTGAAGCAAATTGGTAGAATTCATTCAACCAATGATTTTCTTACATCCTATGATGCAATTAAAAGAGCAGGTATAGATAATATCAGCTTAGATCTGATGTTTGGTCTTCCAGATCAATCAATTGACGACATTAAAAAGGCGGTCGAACTGGTAAAAACGCTTTCACCTAAACATGTCTCTGCTTATTCCTTAAAACTAGAAGAAGGAACGCCACTTTATGAAAAGTATGTTAACGGTAAAGTTGATCTTCCTGATGATGAAATAGAACGAGAGATGTATCACACTTTAGAAAATGAGCTTGCAAACATAGGTTTGATGCAATACGAAATCAGTAACTTTTCTTTTCCAGGTTATGAATCCAAGCACAACCTAACCTATTGGAAAAACAAACCTTATTTAGGACTGGGACTTTCATCGCATTCAAAAGTTGGACATAAAAGATTTGCTAATTCGTCAGTTATGTCGAGTTATATAGAGCAGTGGCAAGTCATGCAGCCCAAATATGCTGAAGAATCAGTTTTAGATGATAAAGAAGAGCTTTTTGAAACCATTATCCTTGGACTAAGACTAAATGAGGGCATTTCGTTTGAAAAAATTAATGAAGCCTACAATATTGATTTTAAGGATAGGTATGCTGTTGCATTGCATGAGCTTATAGGATATGAGTTGATAACTGTAACAGAGACGCATTTATCCTTAACAGCTAAAGGAAGAGATCTTTCAAATCTCGTATTTTTGAAGTTTATGGATTAAATAGTGACTTAAAAAAGATAAATCAATATATAGAGAGCTTTATCTTTTTTTTATTTAATTACTTTTATTTATATAAAGGAACCGGATTAACCTGTATTTTGTAAGAGTGCATATAGCCCTTGTGAATACAGGTTTTTTCATTTGTGAATAGAGTGTAAATAGAGTTTAAAATGAAAAAAAGTCACTTGACAGATAAAAGGTGCTGCTGTAAAGTAAATATAGAATTAGCACTCGGTAATATTGAGTGCTAACAAAAGGCAGGTGATTCAATGTTATCTGATAGACAGTTAAAAATACTTGAAGCCATTATAAGTGACTTTATAGATACGGCACAGCCTGTTGGCTCAAGAACAATTTCTAAGAAATACCCTCTCGGTATAAGTTCTGCAACGATTCGAAATGAAATGGCAGACCTCGAGGAGCTAGGATATCTGTTACAGCCACATACTTCTGCTGGTAGAATCCCTTCTGATTTAGGTTATCGACTTTATGTTGATTATCTCGTTAGGGAAAACAGCATTTCTATAAGAGAAAAGGAAGTCATTCAATCCTTATTACTCAATAGGATTATAGAGGCAAGTGATATCGCGAAGCAAGCGGTTAAGTTGCTTTCTGAATTTACAAAGTTGGTTGCGATTGTTTCAATTCCAAAATTTAATAAGTGTAAGTTAGCGAATCTTAAACTTGTAAAGGTTTCTGATTCAAAGGTTTTATTAATTTTAGTTACAGATACGGGAATTGTAAAGAACATTCAGTTAGCTTTAACGAATACTGAGCAGTATATTCTCGATAGAATTTCAGATACTATGGTGGATCATTTAAGTGGTGAAACCATCGAAAATATCGATGTAAGGTCAATTTCAAAAATCAAAGAAAAACTAGCTGCATTTGGTGGCATCGTCGATTATTTGATTCCGATTTTGAGAGATGCACTTAAAGGATTAAATGGTACTGAGCTTTATGTGGATGGTGTTTCTCACTTGCTATCAACTTATGAATTTTCTGATACTGAAAAAGCGAAATCCATATTTGAGTATCTAAAAAATGAAAGTCAGTTGGTAGAGCTTTTGGATGAACTACCTGAAAATAAGTTATCGATTAAAATTGGGAATGAAATTGGGATTGATGCACTTGACGATTGTAGTATCGTTGCATCTTCCTATCACGTTGATGGTAATAATGCCGGTAAGATACTCATCCTTGGACCTAAACGTATGGATTATGGTTCGGTGGTATCGACGGTTAATTATATTAGTAACACATTGTCAGATGTTTTTTCAGGAATATATTTATAAGACTAGTTGGAGGAACTTATGGCAGGCAAGAAAATGAGTAAAAAAAAGGTAGATGATGAAATGAGCAAAAAGAAAAGTCATGAAGAAGAGGTCGTAAAAGACGAAGCTGCTGAGGTGACTCCAGAATCTGTAGAAGAAATAGGAGTCGATGAGCTGGCAAAAATGCAGGAAGAAATGGGACAATTAAACGATAAGTATTTAAGATTAAATGCTGAGTTTCAAAACTATCGTAAACGTGTTGAAAAAGAGAAAAGTGATATCTTTAAATTTGGAACAGAAAAACTCATCCTTGAGATGCTTCCAATTATGGATAACTTTGAAAGAGCACTTCAAGCAAGTGCGGCTGAAAACACTGATAGTAAGGTTTTAGATGGCATCATTATGATTAAAAAATCACTTGATGAGTTCTTTGACAGAAATGGTGTTAAAAAAATTGAAGCGTTGGGAATGCCTTTTGATCCAATTAAGCATCATGCAGTTATGACTGTTGAAGCTGAGGATGGCAAAGAAGACCATGTCACTGAGGTTTTCCAAGATGGGTATGAACTTAACGATAAAGTGATTCGACCAAGTATGGTTAAAGTATCACATTAATTAAAAAATAAGGAGGATAAAATATATGGCTAAAATAATTGGTATCGACTTAGGTACAACAAACTCATGTGTATCTGTAATGGAAAACGGCACTTATAAAATTATTCCAAATGCTGAAGGTCACAACACGACCCCTTCCGTAATTGGTTTTGCTAACAATGGAGAGATCCTTGTTGGTCAAGTGGCAAAACGCCAGGCAGTTACCAATCCAACAAAAACTCTCTTTGGTATCAAGCGACTCATTGGTCGTAAGCATAGTGATAAAGAAGTGTCTCACTTCCATGAAGTGGCCCCTTTTGAAATCTTCGCCAACAAAAATGGTGATGCTTGGGTAA
>DJWQ01000251.1 GCA_002441045.1 Firmicutes bacterium UBA6226
ATGCTACTCAGTCATACTGCAGTCTTGATATATTACATTCTTTTATCCAATAAAGTGGTTCAAACCATAAAACCTTTACCTACAAGTGATTTCATTTATTATTGGAATCTTGCTTCTGATGTATCCATCTATCACAAAGGTGGTATTATTGGATTTATTTATGCTCCGTTTAAAGCCCTCGACATAGCACCCTATAATGCGGCATGGATTGTCAATACGCTCTTCTTGCTTTTAGTTTATATTGTGACTTGGTTTGGTCTAAATAGATCAGATGTAAAACAAGTCTTTATTCAAATTCTTTCAACCTTTGGATTTTCTATTTTTGCACTTTGGAATACCGGCTATGCTGGTATGGTGAATGCTGATTTTCCGAATGTTGCTTTAATCATTGCTTTTGTAAGATTTATGAGCCTTTATTTTGAGACAAAAGATAAAAAAATGGCTATTTTAAGTGGCTTCTTTTTGTTTCTCGCGGTCGCTCTTCGAGTTAAGACGGGATTGGCACTTGGCATCATGACAGGGGCAACCCTTATCTTTTACTTTGGTGCATTAAAAAAAGACATCAGAGTAAGAGTGATGGTCCTTACAGTATGTATCGCGGTTGGTTTTGCAGCAGTAACGGAAATTATGTTAAGAGCGCAATCAGATCGTCCACTTGATGTGGCTAGACAAGGAAGACTACAGTTGTATACAGGACTATTGTATACTGAAACTGGCAATATGTGTGGTCGGTGGACGAGAGTCGCCTATGATAAAACCCTTGAAGAAATTAACGATTCCATTATCACAGTCATTAATAGACATTTAAGTGTAAAAAGTAAAACCTATATATTATCCATTGTTGGCTGTAAGCTTCAGCATGTTATTGAATATGATGAGTTTTCATTTAGAGAATTGTTAGCTTTTGGTGTGAAACACAGAAGCTATACGGAAGACGATTTAGAAATCATTAGAAAGTATGAAAAGGTAGAAGAAAATAGAGTCACTATTTTTAAATGGCTGACGTTGATCATCAGTTTGTTATTAGTGATCCGATATAAGTTTAAAGGTAGTAACTTAAGTTATTTGCCTGTGTTTATCTACGGCGCATTTATGTTACTCCATAGTGTTTTTGAGATTCAAGCAAGATATATGGCAGAGCCTTTGCTTTGGACGTTCTTTGCTGCTTTGATTATCTTTAAATATGAAACAGACGAGGTAAGAAAACTTGAATAATAACCTTAAAAACAAGCTAAGTAAGAACCAGATTAAAAAGGATGAAAAGGGTTTCAATTTTTGGCTTATCATGTATGCTTTAATACTAATTAAGCTTGTCTGTGCAATCTTATTTGTCGATAGTAAAATGATGACTACTGTCGCTTCATTTGTGTCTCATTTTTCAATGACTGAAAATCCTTGGACATTCTATTTAGGTGAGGGTAATTTATCTATTTTTCCTTATCCGTCACTGATGCTCTATATTTTTAAACTCTTCTTTTTGCCGGCTGAGCTATTTGGTATTGAGAACAAGTGGCTTCTCAATTGTCTATATGTACTACCGATCCTCATAGCTGATCTTACGATTTATTTTAACCTAAATCGACTGTTTCCACTTAAAAAGGGAAAGCTGTTGTTTTTTTACTTTGCTTCACCTGTAGTATTTTATGCGAGTTATATTTTAGGACAACTCGATGTTATTGCGGTTGCATTTATTATTTTTGCACTTTGTGAATTAAAAGAAAAACACTATCTGAGACTGGGTGTGATTTTAGCACTTGGCTTCGCAGTGAAGTTACCTGTTTTATTTGCTTTGCCACTAGTACTTGTTTTTCTATTTAGAACGCTTCAAAGAGACCGATATAGAAGTATCGCAGAGATGCTGATCGCTTTTGTGATGACGACTATAGTTGTTAATGCACCTTTTTTATTGAGCGAGAGCTTTGTTAAAATGGTTTTTCTAAATCCAGATCAAAGTTTGTTATATCATCTCTATTTACCTATAGGATCGTTTAAAATCTATATCGCTTATTTGGCGATTTTAGTCATCTATGCAAGGTTTTTAATGTATGAAAAGATCAATCGTGATTTGCTTCATAATTTCTTAGCCGTCGTTTACACAGTGTTTGTTTTGTTAGTGCCGCCATCAGAAAGCTGGTATGTTTGGAGCTTTATCTTATGTGCTGTACTTTTCGTAGGATTACTGGATAAAGTGAAGATATCCTATTTGCTTAGTCTTGGTTTTTCAATATTGTATTTATTGACCTTTGTCGGTGGCACCTACATTCATAATGACAATATTTCAAACTTAATATTCACAACCTTAGAAGGTGCTTTGTTTTTTATCGTCTACGTTTTATATAAGTATGGTATTAAATCGAATCGTGTCTATAAGAAAAAAGAGCATGCAACACTTATCGGTATCGGTGGCGATTCTGGAGTGGGTAAGACTACCGTTAAGCATTGTATTGAAGCCTTAATCGGCAATGAAAATATCGTTCCTATTGAATCCGATGGGGATCATAAATGGGAACGTGGCGATATCAGCTGGAATACCATTACGCATCTAAACCCTAAAGCGAACTATCTCTACCGGCAAGCGCAATATCTTAAAGCGTTAAAAAATGGAAGTGCCATCGAACGCGTTGAGTATGATCATGATACGGGCGCATTTACTGAACCCATAAAGGTTTATCCAAATGACTTTATAATAGTGGCAGGACTACATCCATTTTTCTTACCACAAACAAGGAAATTGGTTGATCTAAAAATTTATATTGATACAGAAGAGTCATTGAGAAGACACTGGAAAATCAAGAGAGACGTTGCATCAAGAGGTTATTCTATCGATCAAATCCAAAAACAGATAGATGCGAGAGTTGAGGATGCTCAAAAGTATATTACACCTCAAAAAAATTATGCTGATTTAATTATAAGATATTACTCAGATGATGATTTCGAAATGGGTGGATGTGTTGATCCTTCATTGAAACTTGAACTTATGATGACTCTTGAAGTTGATGTAGAGCCACTCTTAGATCTATTTACTTCAAATGGCATTGAAGTCGTACATTATTATGATGCAGATTTAAAATTCCAACACATACATTTTAATCAAGAAATTGAATCTGAGTTAATTACGCAGTTTGCTGAGAATTTTGTCGAGAATATTGAAGAAATCGTTAATGGCCATAAAATTAGATGGGAAAATGGGTACCATGGCATCATTCAATTGTTTACTTTAGTTTGGCTAAGTCATCAGTTTAAAAAGGGAGAAGAGAATGAACTATAAAGGAATATTATTGGATCTAGACAATACACTCTATAATTATGATCAAGCTCATGAAATTGCACTTGAAAGTGCTATGAGTTTGTTTGCTGAAATGACTGCACTTGACGTTCAATTCGCTTATAAACTCTATAAGCAAGCAAAGTCATCTAGCCATATAGAAAGAATTGGTCAAGCGGCTTCACACAGTAGGATTTTTTACTTTCAAAGAATGCTAGAGATGATCGGCGCGTTTGATTTTGCAAATGTAACCAAACTGAACCACAATTATTGGGACGTGTTTTATAAGCAAATTACATTAGAACCCTTTGTATTGGACTTTTTAAAGGAAATTAACGTTCCAAAGTGTATCGTTACTGATTTTACTGCATATGAGCAGTATCGTAAAATAGAGAAATTAGGCATTGGCGACTGGATTGATTTTTTAGTAACGTCTGAAGAAGCAGGGGTTGAGAAACCACATCCATATATCTATATGAAAGCACTTGATAAAATGCAGTTAAAGCCCAATGAAGTGATTATGATCGGTGATTCTCTTAAAAAAGACTGTCTTGGTGCAAGTCAACTTGGCATTGATAGCATCTATTATAAGGGAGAGAGAGAGTTCGAAGATTTAAGCAAGGGTATACATCCGTTGAAATCTTTCTTCGATATCATTCATTGGTTGGAATAGGGGATTCTAATGGTCAATAATAATAATATTTTTAATAATGATAATTTGATAAAAAACAACAACACAAATTCTAAAAATAAGATTGATGAAGCTGCGACTTTGAAATCGCTTTGTCATTTGTACGCCGACCGATTAGATCAGATCCAGTCAGGAGGGGGTAATGCGTCGGTAAAGTCAATTGATGATGATCTTTTATATATTAAGGCATCTGGCTATTTAATGAGTGATGTGAGCACAGAAACGGGATTTAGCGTGCTAAAACTTAGTGAAATCAATGCATTATTGATGAATGTAAAAAATGGCACCATCAATTTGAACGATGAAGCATTACAGAATAGCCGTTTAAGTTTAGCGAATCAAACTAAACTTAGACCTTCCATAGAAACTTACCTACATGCAATGCTTTCTAACCGTTTGGTTTTACACGTACACTCATTTGCTGCGATGTTATATGCGTCTTCAAAAGACTTTAATAAGCGTTTGGTTCAGGGCGAATTAACAGCTACATTTTCGGATGCTGTTTTATTGGTACCGTATCGCAAACCAGGTATATCGCTTGCTTTAGCGATGCTTGAGCAGCTTGAAATCTATCGTACGAGGTTTAATTGCGAACCAAAGTGGATCGTTCTTCAAAATCATGGCTTGATCATAATGGGTGATTCTGTTGAAATGATCGAACAACGTAATCTTGAGTTTGAAAACTTGCTATTAAAAGCTCATGCTACATTAGCAAATATCATTAAACCTTATCAACTGGTGACAGATATTAAAAAGACACTTGATCAGATCGACACTTTAAAAGCGAATTTTGTTAGATATTCAGGAATACAGCTTCCTTCAACTATGAAACATATTGTTTTTTCTTTTCCAGATGCAGTGGTGTTTTGTGGTCCTGAGATATTATATGTAGATGATGAAAATCAAATCAATGAAATGCTCTGCACGTTTTTCCGTGAAAATGGAGAAGCACCAAAAGTGTTGATCCTTTCAAATGAAATTTATGTGATCGGTACTGACCTTAGGAAGCTATACGAACTGGAAGACGTACTCAAGATTCAGATGAAATTAAATGCAATCTTAGGCGATGAAATCTATGGTCTAGATGATACTGAAATAGAGATTCTAACCCAATGGGAAGCAGAAAAATACAGAAAAAAATTAAAAGTGTGAGGCAGATATGAAAATCGTAATTCCTATGTCCGGAAGAGGACAGAGATTTATCAATCAAGGCTACAAGGAACCCAAACCCTTAATTGTAATGGATGGCAAGCCGATTATTGAACACGTGGTGGATTTGTTTCCCGGTGAAAATGATTTTATCTTTATCTGTGCCAATGATCACCTTGAAAACACGGATATGCGTACTATTTTAAACAGGATTGCACCAAAAGGCAAAATAGTTGGTATTGAGCCACATAAACTTGGACCGATTCATGCTGTGCAAAAGGTTTATGATTTGATAGATGATTCTGAAGAGGTAATCGTAAATTACTGTGATTTCGGTGCTTACTGGGATTATGGTGATTTTTTAGAACACACGCGCAATAGAGATGCGGATGGTGCAATTCCAGCCTATAAAGGCTTTCATCCGCATATGCTAGGTACAACCAACTACGCGTTTATGCGTGATGAAAATCAATGGATGTTAGAAATTCAAGAAAAGATGCCTTTTACAGATGACCGTATGTCAGAGTATGCATCTTCAGGGACTTATTATTTTAAATCAGGTTCTATTATGAAACGGTATTTAGATCGAACCGTCGAAAGAGCGCTTGATTTAAATGGTGAGTATTATGTTTCAGTTGTTTATAATCTTTTAATAGAAGATGGCTTAAAAGTTTCCATCTATGAAATTCAGCATATGCTACAGTGGGGAACGCCAGAGGATGTGGCAGAATACAATTATCACTCTGAGTATTTTAAAAGATTAGTAACGCATGTGCCTTTTTTTGCGCCAGTTCAAAATACAGTAAATTTGATTCCACTTGCTGGTGAAGGCAGTCGATTCAAAAATGAAGGCTATATTACACCGAAGCCGATGATTGAAGTATCGGGTAAGCCTATGATTATTCAAGCATTTGATAGTTATCCGAAGTCTGATGTCAGCCGTTTTATCGTTTTACAGTCGCATTGTGATGCTTATGGCATCGATCAGCTCCTTTTAAAAGAAACGCCGAATCCAAAAGTGATAATCCTTGATCAAATCACTGAAGGACAAGCAATTACAGCTGCTTTAGGCGTAGATGAAGCGATTATGAACTCACCGCTTATGATTGCAGCTTGTGATAATGGACTTCTCATCGATCAAGTCGAATATGAAACGCGTGTAAATGATCCAAACTGTGATGTGGTCTGTCTGACCTTTAGAAATAATCCTACTGTCGGTAAAAATCCAAATGGATATGGCTATGTTTCAGTTGGCGTTGACGGGTATATTAATGGCTGTTCTGTTAAAAAGCCGATGACCGCTGAACCGATGAAGGAGCATGCCATTGTTGGTGCCTTTTATTTTAAAAAGGCGAGTGATTTTATTCGAGGTGTCGAGTATATAAAGGCAAACAACATTAGAGTCAATAATGAATTTTATATAGACTCAATCATGGGCATATTAAGCGAATTGGGCTTGAAAGGACGCGTACTCGACTGTCTTTATGAAAGTTGGGGTACGCCGAACGATTATAAAACCTTCGTTTATTGGCAAAGCTTCTTTTCAAAGGCAAAGTTTCATCCATATGAACTTAATCAAGATCCTTTTGTGAATCCAGATCGTTTAGAAACCTTGAAGCGTCAATTCAGTGTGTTTCAACAGGAAAATTTATGAGAAATCTACTAAAACATGAAGGAGTAAGGTATTTATTATCTGGTGGAAGTGCTGTTTTCACAGACTTTCTTATCTACTTTCTTTTATTTAAGATGCTGCTGATTTCTCCTTCTGTAAGCAAAGGCATCTCATATATTAGCGGTGCGATTGTTGCGTATCTGATCAATCGGCTTTGGACTTTCGAGAGTGGTAAATCACATTCGATTTCTCGCTCTTTTGTAAAGTTCAGTGTCCTTTATCTGACGACTTTCTGTTTAAATATAATCGTTAATAGAGTCGTATTAAATGTATCTGATTGGGCGATTTTAGGTTTTATGGCTGCGACCTTCGTTACGATTGTTTGCAATTATTTGGGACAAAAATTTTGGGTATTTAAGAGGATCATGTAATAACGATTATAATTAATTTGATAATGATAAAGTGCTAATTTCATTCAGATGTTAATTTTAGATTGAATAGATATTATAAATTTATGGATTCGAATAAAAATAAGAAATAAAGGCTGTGAGGTTATATGAGCAAGAGTTTATCAATCGTAGTCCCTTGTTATAATGAAAAAGAGAATATACCATTGATTCTAGAAAGATTTGATCAGGTAATAGGCAATAGAAATATTGAAGTCGTTTTAGTGGATAACGGTTCTACAGATGGCAGCGCAGAGTTGATGAATAGTTTATTACCAAGATACCCATTTGCTAGAAAGGTAACAGTTGAAGTCAATCAGGGGTATGGCTTTGGGATTGTGTCGGGATTGAAAACGTGTCAGAGCAGTTATATAGGGTTTACTCATGCTGACATGCAGACGGACCCAAATGATGTGAGTATCGCCTACGATAGGATCGATCAAACACCGAAGTACATTAAAGGAAATAGAAAGGGAAGACCTTTTCTAGATGTTTTTTTTACAGTTGGTATGAGTTTGTTTGAAACGATCTATTTTAAAAAGAACCTATGGGATATTAACGCACAGCCCAATGTATTTCCTAAAGCTTTCTTTGAAGAACTAAAGGACGTACCAAAAGATTTTTCTTTGGATTTGTATCTTTATGTGATGGCAAAAACAAAGGGGCTTCCTATCTTTCGATTTGATGTTAGATTTAGTGAAAGAATTCATGGGGTTTCTAAATGGAATGATGCGACATTTAAATCAAAGTGGAAGTTTATTAAACGGACGACGACATTTAGTAAAGAACTCAAACGCAGCTTAAAACGAAGAGAACGATAAGGAGAATGTATGCATTTTATCAGCCATAGAGTCAATACAGTAGAGGAACTTAAGCGACTGCCATATGAGTATGGTGTGGAGATCGATTTGCGTGATGAGGGTAGTGATTTGATATTATCTCATGATCCCTTTAGTTCAGGGGATCGATTTGAAGAATATCTGAAAGAATATCACCATGGTACGATGATCTTAAACATTAAGAGTGAACGAATTGAACACAAAATCAAAACCTTGTTGGATCAATATCAGATAGAAAATTATTTTTTTCTAGACTCTTCCTTTCCAATGATCTATCTTTTATCAAGTCAAGGGGAAAAACGCATTGCTCTAAGATATTCTGAGTTTGAGGGGCTTGACACCATTAGAGCTATGGCTGGAAAAGTAGATTGGGTGTGGGTGGATTGTTTTACTTTACTACCTATTAATCATGAGATATTTCTTGAGCTAAAAGCCCTTGGTTATAAAATTTGTCTCGTTTCACCAGAGCTTCAAGGTAGACCAGAAGATATAGAAGTTTATAAGCGACAGTCTTATGATGAAAAAATTGAGTGGGATGCGATTTGTACAAAGTTTTATAATATTGAAAGATGGAAATAGATAATAAATTACCTGAATAAATTATATTAAAGTACTCCTTTTTTTCGTATGAAAAAAAGGTTTTTTTTATGTAAGAAGTTTAAAAAGTCGTAATATGAATACTTTGTTACAGTAGGATTAAGTATTATTAAAGTGCATTACAAAAGGAACTAAATCAGATAAAATAGAGTCAAAGTTAGGTAGTGGAGGACAGACATATGAAGACAAAAATTAGCCTATTGTTAACTGTGGTATTGCTTTTAACATTGTCATTGAGTTTCGCAGATGGCTTAACGGACATGCAAAAAAATAAAATTGACACATCCTTTAAGGGACTTTGGGTTGCAACTGTCCTTAATTTGGACTACCCAACTAAAGCGACGACAAGTGCAGATATGTTAAAAAAAGAAGCGATTGAAATTTTAGATAAAGCTCAAAGTATGGGATTAAATGCAATCGTATTACAAGTTAGACCTGCAGGTGATGCGATTTATGCGTCTGCTTATTTCCCTTGGTCGAAGTATCTAACTGGGAAACAAGGCACTGCACCTTCTGGTGGATTTGACCCATTAGAATTTTGGATCGATGAAGCACATAAAAGGGGGTTAGAGCTTCACGCTTGGATTAATCCTTATCGAATTACACGTAAAAATGCTTCTGATCCTTCCTATGATTATACTTCACTTGCTTATAACCATCCAGCAAGGCTACATCCTGATTGGGTTATAGAGCATACAGATGGTAATTTGTATTTCGATCCAGGTAAACCAGAGGTTCGAAAATACCTAGTAGATAGTATCGATGAGTTAATTACCAAATACGATGTAGATGGCATTCATTTTGATGATTATTTTTACCCTAGCACGTCATTTGATGATGATAAAACTTATGACCAATTTGGTACTAGATTTAGTTCAAAAGCAGATTGGCGTAGAAATAATGTTGATCAACTTATTAAAGAAATAAAGACGTTAATAGACGATAAGAAACCATCGATTCAGTTTGGGATCAGTCCATTTGGTATTTGGGCTAATGCGAAAAATAAATCAGGAGGCAGTGATACCAGCGGTTTTGAGTCGTTTTTCAACCAGTATGCAGATACAAAAAAATGGGTTGAAGAAGAGTGGATTGACTATATTGCACCTCAGTTGTATTGGGAAATCGGTTATAATGTTGCTGACTACTCAAAATTAGTAAAATGGTGGTCTGATGTCGTAGCCGGTACGGATGTTCATCTTTATATTGGACATGCTGCATATCGTACTGGTGATAAGAGCATATCTAGCCCGTGGTATGGGGTTGACGAGATTGCGAGACAACTACAGTTGAATGAAACTTATGATGCTGTAAAGGGTAGTATTTTTTTTAGATATTCATTTTTTAAATCTTCACCTTCACTCAGTGCATTGTTAACCGATTATTATGATGGCACATTGGACATCGTAGCTGCAAACACAAAATTGACCATAGGACGGCCAGTAAAAGACGTTTCTACGACCAGTAATTATTACTTTATCGGAGGTGCTTCAAATCCCAATTTACCGCTATATATTAACGGGGAAGAAGTTATTATAAGAACAAAGGATGGCTTCTTTGGCAAGTATGTCGCATTAAAATCAGGTAGAAACACATTTGTCGTGACACAAGATGGTAAAACCGTAACACGTGTTATTACAAAAGTTGGCGTGACGCTTGCTTCGCCTATGGCAAAGGCAGAGATTATTAAAGGGTCTACTTGGCCGCAAACTGCAACGATGATCAACGAGGAAGAGGAGTTTAAGTTTTTCTGTAGAGCACCGATAGGCTCTACTGTTACTGCCACTTTAGGGGGCAAAACTTATACATTAACGCCTGCAACGACAAAAAATAACAGTAGTAAATTATATGCTACAACGTATTCTTTAAAGATAAAAGCTCCTGTTCAAACCGGCTCAGCAAGAATAGTTGATTATGGAAAACCAATCTATACTATGAAATATAATGGCGTTACAAATACACAAACGGGTAACGTTAATGTAAGAGTAATCATGAAAAATGCACCTTTTACTGCAACTGTATCTTCTGCTAATGTAGATTCTTACCAGTCTGCTTCAGCTTCAAATGGAGCACATTATATCTTACAACCCGGTATGACGGATTTGGTAACGGGCATAAACGGCGACTACATTCGTTTATCATCGGGGATATGGGTTAAATCCAAGTCAGTTGAATTGAAAGATCAGAAAATGCCATATGTACAGTTGAAGTCAATCAGTAACCTAGTCGCAGAACGAAGCGAGACCATAACCTTTGATTTTTCAAATTTACCTATTGCATCTGCAGCATTTGATGGTGAAACATTAAGAATTACATTTAATAAAACAAACTCTTCACGTCAAATTCCATTTAAGTCTAATAGTATGATTGCCTCTGCTGTAGTAAAGACAGATCAAGATAAAACAGTCTATGAACTTAGTTTAAAAGATGTTAAAGGCTTTTCAGGGCATAATTTAGAAGTTTCGGGCACACAAGTGATCGTTACGTTAAAATCAAAATTTATTGCTAAGGGAACTCTACCACTCAAAGGTGCTGTCATTTTGTTGGATGCCGGACATGGTGGTACAGATACTGGCGCAATCGGTCTTCTAGGATATGATTTTCCTGAAAAAATGGTAACTCTAAATATCGTTAAAAAGCTAGAAAGTGAACTGAAAGAAAAGGGAGCAACGGTTGTATTGACGCGTAACGCTGATGAGTACGTCAGCTTAGATAAGCGATTAACGCAATCAATGGCATTGAATCCAGATTTAATGATTTCGATACATGCAGATAGCCTCGAAGATACTTCTGATTTAACCAAAATTAGTGGTTTTACAGTCTATTATAAAGAAAGTTTATCTAAATCCTTGGCGATTAAGTTATCTCAGGCAATTGACTCTGAGTTCGATTTATACAATAGAGGCGTGAAAAATATGAATTTCTATATTGTGAGAAATACATGGACGCCTTCAGTCTTAATTGAAACTGGATTTATGCCAAGTCCTGTAGACTTTCAAGTCCTAAGTAGCCCAAATGAACAAGCCAGATTTGCAAAATCTTTATGCGAGGCTGTGGTATCGTATTTTAGTGGTGAATAGGTACTTAAAGCAAGTAATTAAATGCTGACTATGCAAAAAACTGAGTAGGGCAAATATTAATAAAACACCAAGATTGAAAATGAAAATCTTGGTGTTTGTTTTTTTTGCTTAGAAATGGTGTAACAATTTGTTCACATAATATTTGAAATCTATTATCAAATCACTATTTACAGAGATTGATAAATAGAGTAATATATATTTCGTACACGAAACTTCGCACACGAAGTATCGTGTGCGAAATATATTTATTTTAAATCGTTTGCTATTTAAACCCAGTGAATTTATGAGAATGGTTTATCAGATTTGCTTAGACAATTGTCATAAATAAACTTGGTTTTTATAAAGAGAGGAGTGACAGATATGGACCCTTTTGAACGCGGTTATGAAGTCATGAAAAGAGTCAAAAGACTTAAAGAGTCATTGCATGGCAACATGAGCAGAATATTCAAGGACGTCAATCTAACGGGACCACAAGGTATGGTCGTTGGCTTGTTGTTTAGAATGGGACCACTAAAAATAAGTGAAATTTCGCAACATATGGGATTGTCCATGAGCACTGTATCAGGAATTTTGGATCGGCTTGAACGCGATAATATTGTTTATCGAGAGAAGAGTGAGACTGATGGTAGAGTGATCTTGGTTAAACTAACAGAGGATTTTAAGAAAAACTCAACGCATTCATTTTCTAAAATGCATCACCGTTGGGATAAGACACTTAATTTAGCTACAGACGAGGAGATTGACAAAATTCTTGAAGCGCTTGATATATTAGAGCGTTTGGTAGAAGAGTCAAAAGATCTTTAAATTTAGTAAGAACAATAAAAGAGGAGACAATTTATGACAAAGTTAATAAAGTTCTTAAAGCCGTTTACGTTGCTAATTCTATTAGCCGTAGCGCTTTTATATGGTCAAGCGCAAGCGGATCTCGCTCTGCCAGACTATATGTCTAATATTGTAAATGTCGGTATTCAAAGTAGTGGTATGGATTCAGCGACACCTGAAGTTTTCACGGAATCTGACCTTGGTAATATTCTGATGTTCATGTCAACGGAAGATCGTGAAGTTGTATCTGAAGTATATGAGCTGGTTAAAAGTGATCAGCCTGAATATGCAGATTATGCTGAACGTTATGCCAATCTTAATGGTGCGGACATCTATGTCTTAAATAAAGACAAAGTAGTTGATACAGATCAGCTTGATTTGATCATGTCAAAATACATGGTTGAAATTGGTGCTAAAATGGGCGGTAAAGAGATAGATTTATCAAATCTTGAAGATTCTCTAATCGTTCAAATGGGACAAGATGCCAATATTAAGTACTCAGAAAACTTAGGTCTTGATGTTGCAAAGATTCAAAAGAACTATATCTTAAAAACAGGTGGCATAATGCTACTGATTTCATTATTAGGAGCACTGGCTTCAATATCCGTTGGCTTGATCGCTGCAAGAGTTGCAGCAGGTGTTGGTCGCAATCTCAGAAAGGCTGTATTTACAAAAGTTGAGAGCTTTTCAAATGCAGAGTTTGATAAATTTTCTACCGCTTCTTTAATTACGAGAAGCACAAATGATATAACTCAAATTCAAACACTTATGGTTATGATGATTAGAATGGTATTCTACGCACCACTTATGGGAGTAGGTGGGGTTATTAGAGCGCTTGATAAAAGTTCAAGTATGTCTTGGATAATAGCCATTGCAGTCATCATCCTACTTGGATTTATAGTCGTTGTATTTTCGATTGCTTTACCAAAGTTTAAAGCAATTCAGAAAATGGTAGACAAGCTAAACCTTGTCGTAAGAGAAAATCTTACTGGTATGATGGTTGTAAGGGCATTTAATACACAATCCTTTGAAGAAAATCGTTTCGATAAGGCCAATCAAGATTTAACTAAAACAAACCTCTTTGTAGGAAGAACTATGGCGTTTATGTTTCCTGTAATGATGCTTATTATGAACGGTGTAACGCTTACAATTGTTTGGATTGGCGCACATCAAATTGCTGATGCAACCATGCAAGTTGGTGATATGATGGCGTTTATGCAATATGCAATCCAAATTATTATGTCGTTCTTAATGCTTTCAATGATGTTCATTATGATTCCAAGAGCTTCTGTAAGTGCAGGTCGTGTGGCTGAAGTCCTTGAAACTGAGCTGACAATTTTAGATCCAAAACAACCAAAAGCTGTCAATAAAAATGGTAAAGGTGAAGTTGAGTTTAAGAATGTATCATTTAAGTTTCATGGGGCTGAAGAAAACATGATCAAAAATGTGTCGTTTAAGGCTGAAGCTGGTAAAATGACAGCGATTATAGGTTCAACTGGTTCAGGGAAGACGACACTGATTAATTTGATTCCTAGATTTTATGATGTAACTGAAGGTCAAGTGTTGGTAGATGGTGTACCTGTAAATGAAGTAAATCAGTCTGATCTTAGATCGATTATTGGATATGCGCCACAAAAAGCCTCTTTGTTTAGTGGAACAATTAAATCAAACTTGTTATTTGCTGATGAAGCTGCAAGTATGCTTAATTTAGAAGAATCACTTGATATTGCACAAGCAACTGAATTTGTTTCAGAAAAGCCTGAAGGTATAGATTCGCCGATTTCTCAAAGTGGTGGTAATGTCTCTGGTGGACAAAAACAAAGGTTATCGATCGCACGTGCAATTGTTAAAAAACCAAAGATTTATATCTTTGATGACACTTTCTCGGCACTGGACTACAAAACAGATGTCGCTTTAAGAAGTGCGCTTAAACAAAAAACAGATAATGCTACCGTTATTTTAGTCGCTCAGCGTATTGCAACGATTAAAAATGCGGATCAAATACTCGTATTGGATGAAGGCAAATTAGTTGGTGTTGGAACACACTCTGAGTTGATGCAATCTTGTAAAACGTATCAAGAAATAGCACTTTCTCAGCTTAGCATGGAGGAATTGGCATGAGTGAAAAGAATAAAGATATGAAACCTTCTCAAGGTAGAAGGGGTCCAGGCTTTGGTGGTCCTCATGGTGCTATGATGGGCGGCGCAAAAGCTAAGGACTTTAAAGGCACGATTAGACGGTTGTTAAATTACTTGGGTGAATATAAATTAAGAATTATTGTTGTTATTATTTTTGCTATTGGCAGTACAACATTTGGTATCGTCGGACCTAAACTCTTAGGTAAGGCTACGACGAAAATCTTTGAAGGTATACTATCAAAAGTTACTGGAACAGGTGCTGGCATCGACTTTGGCTACATCGGTGGTATCATCCTGACACTGGTCGGATTATATGGTCTAAGTGCTTTATTATCCTATATTCAAGGCTTTATAATGACTGGCGTAGCAATGAAGGTTAGCTACAACATGAGACGAGATATCAGTGAGAAAATTAACCGAATACCTCTTAAATACTATGATGATACCAACCATGGTGAAGTTCTTTCAAGAATTACGAATGACGTAGATACAGTTAGTACAACGCTAAATCAGAATATGACTCAGATAATCACATCTGCTACACAAGTAATTGGTGTTCTTGCAATGATGATCAGCATCAGTGGTTTGATGACGCTCGTTGCTTTAGCAATTATACCGATTTCAATGTTTTTAGTTATGATGATCGTTAAACAGTCACAAAAGTACTTTAAAGAACAGCAAAAGCAATTGGGTCATGTTAATGGTCATATAGAGGAAATGTTTGGTGGCCATACGATAATCAAAGCCTTTAATGGTGAGAAAAAGAGTATTGAGCAGTTTGAAACCTACAATGATGCACTCTATAAAACCGCATGGAAATCGCAATTCTTATCATCAATTATGATGCCTATGATCAATATCGTTGGCAACATGGGATACGTTGCAGTGTGTGTACTAGGTGGATCACTTGCTGCTAAGCAAGCGATCGAGGTAGGAGACATTCAAGCATTTATTCAATATGTAAGAAACTTTACTCAACCTATATCACAGCTTGCCAATATTTCAAATGTGCTTCAACAAACAGCAGCTGCTGCCGAAAGAGTTTTTGAATTCTTAGATGAAAGTGAAGAACTGGTAGATACTGAAAATCCAGTAAATGCATCAAATATCGATGGTGTAGTCGAGTTTAGAAATGTACACTTTGGATACAATGAAAATCAAACCATCATTAATGATTTCTCGGTAAAAGTTGAAAAAGGTCAAAAAGTTGCTATCGTTGGACCGACAGGCGCCGGTAAAACTACTATGGTAAAACTATTGATGCGTTTTTACGATATTCAATCAGGAAAAATTCTCCTTGATGGAAAAGAAATTAGAGATTTTAAACGTTATGATTTAAGAGATCAGTTTGGTATGGTTCTTCAGGACGCTTGGTTATACAATGGCACAATCATGGAAAACATTCGATATGGTAACCTAAATGCAACTGATGAAGACGTTATTGCAGCTGCTAAAGCAGCGCATGTTGATAGCTTTGTGCATATGTTACCAGGCGGCTATAATATGATTCTGAATGAGGAAGCAAGTAATGTATCGCAAGGCCAAAAACAGTTGATTACAATTGCAAGAGCATTTTTATCGGATCCTAAGCTATTGATTCTTGATGAAGCGACAAGTTCTGTAGATACAAGAACTGAAGTTCAAATTCAACAGGCAATGAATCGTTTGATGGAAAATCGCACGAGCTTTATTATAGCGCATAGACTTTCGACCATCAGAGATGCAGATATGATTTTGGTTATGAATCATGGTGATATCGTTGAACAGGGGACGCATACTGAATTACTTGCGCGCAATGGTTTCTATGCAGATCTATATAACAGTCAATTCGAAACTGAAGCCGCGAGTTAATTAGAAAAAAATAGTTACTCAATAAATGAATTAATAAACAAACGTGTTATAAAAAACAGTTGCCAATCTAGTTATTAGATAAGCAACTGTTTTTTCTTTGTATGATAACACCGTATCAACTTAATCGATTCATCATCGTAATTTGCAATAAATGAAAAAATGATATAAAAAATGATAAATGGGTAAAAATGATAAGAGTCGTGTTTTGATAATCATACAATCGTGCTATCGGTTGCACGATTCGTTAAGAAAAGATTAGAAAAACATGAATAAAATATTGCCAGAAAATCAATAACGTTGTATAATGAGCGTAATTGAGGTTATTTTTTTATACATTTTGTGCAAACGCATGCACATTGTGTGACACGATTTATGATAAAAAATGAGCTCAATTACTAAAAATGCCAAAAGGCAAAGTGATTTAATGGGAGATGTAGGAGGATGAAAATGAAAAAGTTAGTAAGTTTATTGCTAATCATGGTTATGATGTTTTCATTAGCTGCTTGCGGCGCAAAAAATGATGTCGTAGAAGAAACAACAGCAGCAGTATCAGAAACAACTGAAGCAACTGAAGCACCAAGTCTTGATGCAACAATCTCTGTTCAAGTAGAATCTTCTTGGTTAGAATACTACCAAGCAGCTGCTGATAGAGTAAAAGCGGAAAATCCAAATGCAACAATCGACTTTATCGAAGTAGGTTCTTTTGATCACTTAGATACAATCGACAAAACTGATATCTCTAACACAGACGTAGCTGACGTATTTGCTATCCCTGCTGATAGACTTTACGGTTTAAACGATAATCAAGTATTAGCAGCAATCGATGGTCCTGCTATGGCAGCTAATGTAGGCGGTTTTGCTGACTACGAAGCTGGTTTAGGTGGTAACTTCAAAATCGGCGATGATTATTTAGCTTTCCCAATGAACATTGAAACTTTAATCAATTTCGCAAATACTGCTAATGCAGCTACTGCTGGAATCGATTTAACACAACCAATTGAATTCACTACATTAAATTCTGAAGATATGTTAGTTCCTTTCTGGAACGCATGGTTTGGCGTTGCGTTAACAAACGCTGCTGACATTGAATTGTTAGGTAAAAATGATGATGGTACTTTCTTCTCAGATTTAACAGAAGATTGGGCTAACTTACCAGCTGAAAAACAAGCATTATTTACTGCTTTATTTAACTACTGGCAAGCACATGATAAAGCTGGCACACCAATGTTTGATGAAAACGCTGCATGGGGTTACATGGATACAGCATTCACAACTGGTGGTCAAACTTCTATCAGACTTGAAGGACCATGGTCAACTGGCAGCTTATCAGCATTAGCTGGCGATGGAAAAGATTTAGCAATTTTACCAATTAACCAAGTGACTGTTAACGGTCAACCACTTGCTCACTGGAAAGGTGGCTGGGGTCTTGCTATCAACGCTAGAATCGAAGAAGATGCTGACAAAATGGCGCTTGCACAAAAAATGATTGAAGAGTTAATGAATACTGATTATGCTGTTGATTTCTTTACAGCAACAGGCAAAATCATGGAAAATGTTGATCCTTCAGTTTACGCAAATTCAACTTTATCTGATTCAGATAAAACTGTAATCGCAGCTGTAATCGCTTCTTATCAAGATGCTCCTGCTAGACCATTATTCTCTGAATGGGGTCAAGTATGGGATACTTGGAAAAACGGCGTTTTATCTTGGGCATCAGTAAAACCAGCTTCACCAGAAGCTGCTTATGCTGAAGTACAAGCTTCATTCAAAGCAATGATGTTAAACTTCTAAGAACACACATGAAGAGAAGAGAGGTTTATCCTTTCTTCTCTTTTCTTAAAATGGCCTAATATGTTCTTGGGTATTATGATAGGACTTATGATATGATAAAATTCAAGAACAGGCTGTTCTAGAATTTTTTTATGTGAAAGGAAGTAGCATGAATTCAAATTCGGTCAATACGAATCCTAGATTACCAGTAAAGCAATTATATATTTTTCTTACAGCATGTGCACTTATCATTCTTTCTTCATCGTTGGATGTTATGATTCGTGTTAAGGATTTGAATTTATTTGATCAGTGGCGTTTGGCTTCAGGTATAGAAGCTGACTTAAATGATCTCTTTAACGCATATGTAACGATAAGCTTGAGTATCTACTTTTTTAAGATAATTGTTCCAATTATTTTTGGTATTTACAGTTATTTTGCTTATAAAAAAATACGCGTTAATCAGCTCTTCGTATTTATATGGACAGTATTGAATTTAGGCGGTCTTGCCTACGTCTTAGTCGAAAGACAATATGGATCAGTGTTTTTCTATCTAAGTGCAGTCGGCTATCTAATCAACGTGATAACACTACTATCCTTAATGGACGTTATCAAGTTAAAGAATTCAAAGTAAAGGTGGGACGATCTTGGGAAAATATAGTGAATTACTTTATGATGACATCGGGACATCATACGAAAGAAAAAACAAGTATTTGCTAGAGCTGGCACGTTTGCAAAAGCGTCTTACTCAAAATGACAGCCAAGCAGCAGAGTTAATTAAAAAACACAAAGCAAATAAGAAGAATCACCCATATAATGTTGCACTTAAAGCATTTAAAAAAGAAGAAGCCAATTTTTTAAAGACTTTAAATGCCAAGAAAAAAGTATACTCAAATGAGATTCAGTCTAAGAGCGATCGCAAAGCACTTGAAATGAAATTACAGTTATTTGAAGCAAAAGAGAGGGTTAAGTTTTATGAGGCATATGCTAGCTTATCGTATGAAGCAAAGCTTGAATATGAGGCGAGTAAAATTGTAACCAATCAATTACCTGAAATTATTGAAACGTACGAAATGAATCGCGATCGTTTAGCAGAAATAAACGAACAGCTTAAAAAAGTGTCAAGTGATTCTGAAGCAAGTGCGAAAGCCTCTTATAATGCTTTTAAAGCGAAACAAGATTCTATTTTAAAAGAGCAAAAATCTGCTTTGAAAGCGAAGCGTAAAAGCCGCTTAATATCAGAAAAAGCACTTAAAAATGGAATTGTTGCACTAAAGAGAACTAAGAAGGATGCACTCAGTCAAAAGAAATTTGATTCAAAACTTTATTCATTAAAAGAAGAAAAGGCAAACTTGAAATTTGTCCTCAATAAAGGCATAAAAAGAGAAAGAAATGTGCTTAAATCAAATATCTCTGATTTAAGAAGAAAAACACCTATTGAGATTGAAAGAACAAGTCCTTTCGTTTCAAAATTAACGGCATTGCTACCAGGTTTAGGACAGTTTTTAAATAAGCAATATCTAAAAGCAATCCTTTTTGTATTTGCTACAGTTTTTATATATGTAATCGCAATTCCTTACGCACTCGGTTTTGGTAACTACCAAGGTCAGGGGATAGCGGGGTTAATTTCACTTGCAAAGGGTGGACCAAAGGCTGATCGATCATTAATTTTTATGATTGAGGGGATTGTTGCGATTTTCTTACTTGTGTTTGCCGTATCATTATTCCTTTTATCATACTTTGATGTTAGAAAAGTTGAAAAGGATATGATTCAAGGCACTAGACCAAGAAACTGGTTTGAAACGAGAACTAAAATTGAGCAAGATGGCTTCCCATATCTGGTTTCATTACCAGCATTAATCGTTATTGTATTTATTGTTCTTGTTCCAATTATGACGACAGTTTTACTTTCTTTTACTGGTATGGATCCAAAAAATCAGTCTAAGTTTGACTGGGTTGGTTTGGGAAATTACAAGTTGATCGCAACTGGTTCAGGTTTAGCAGGTTCTGTTTTCTGGTCGATCTTAGGATGGACACTCATATGGACGTTAACAGCGACAACACTTGCTATATTCGTTGGTTTCATGCTTGCAATCATTGCCAATAATGACAGAATAAAGGGTAAGACCTTCTTTAGAGTAATTTATTTATTACCTTGGGCGGTTCCAGCTTTTATCACAATAATGTTCTTTAGTATTATGTTTTCTGCGGATGGCTCGATAACACAGTTAATTGAGAAGATATTTAAGGTTCATTTAGAAGTGAAAAATGATCCTTTCTTAGCAAGAGTGACACTAATCATGTTGCAAACATGGCTAGGTAGTTCCTATGTTTTCTTATTATCTACAGGTGTATTACAAGCTATTCCAGGTGATCTGTATGAAGCTGCACAGATTGATGGTGCAACAGAATGGCAAAAATTAAAGCGAATAACATTACCGATTGTTTTATTCCAAACCGCACCGCTTTTAGTGGGCCAATACACGTTTAACTTTAATAACTTCTCAATTATATATCTGTTTAATAGCGGTGGTCCTTTTAATCCATCAAAATACGGTAACTTAGCGGGAACAACTGACTTGCTAATTTCCTATATTTATAAACTGACAATGGAAAATCAATATCAATCCATAGGAGCTGCAATTACAATTGTTATTTCAGCTGGGTTGATGCTGTTTGCCTTTATTGGATTTAAAAACTCAAAGGCATTTAAGGAGGAGAGATTATAATGGCTAAAATGAAAAGAAAAGAAAAACTCTATCTCTCTGATAAACAACCTCTTAGCTTTATGGGTGTGATTATGTTGGTTTTATCATATGTTGTACTGGGCTTATGGGCACTTGCGATTATTTTACCATTGGTTGATATGATCGTTTCAGCATTTAACGGTAAACAGCAACAATATATTATGCTCAACAGTAATTTTGAGTTTTCACTCCGACATTTTGATTATTTGTTTAACGATACCCTTTATTTTTCTTGGGTAAAAAATACAATTTTCATCGCATTAACGACAGCTATATTAACTTTAATTATCGTTAGCTTTACAGGTTTTGCGTATTCAAGATATCGTTTTAAAGGAAGAAAACCTTCTCTAATGGCGATTATGTTAATACAAACAATCCCAGCTTTTGCGGGTATTACTGCTTATTATGCAATGCATTCGGTAATTTCATCTATAGCGCCATTTTTCTCTAGACAGATGATGCTGATTTTGATCTATGCAGGTGGTGGTATCGCTAGTAATACGTTCATACTAAAAGGCTATATCGATTCGATATCAACTGAACTTGATGATGCTGCAAGAATGGACGGCTGCTCAAGTATGCAGGTTTATCGTTTAATTATCATGCCGATTGCTCGTCCTATGCTTGCAATCATTGCTCTTTGGTCATTCATTGGCCCATTTATGGACTATTTATTACCAAGAGTATTATTAACAAGTCCTGAGTCATATACTTTGGCTGCTGGTCTGTTTACTTTGATCAATGACTTTAGAACATTAAACCAACCAGCTTTCGCTGCAGGTGGTTTACTCACAGCTGTACCAATCGTTGCTTTATTTATCGTATTACAAAAACAATTGGTATCAGGTTTATCACAAGGATCAGTTAAAGGATAATTTAGATTGTATAGGAGGATTCGATGAACGTCGTACTCAGTAATATAGGAAAAAAATACGAAGGCAGAGAGGCTTTCACATTAAAAAACATCAATTTAGAGATAGAAGATAAAGATTTTTGTGTTATACTAGGACCATCGGGCTGTGGAAAGACGACCTTACTCCGCATGATTGCTGGGCTAAACTCAATTACAGAAGGCGATTTGTTATTTGATAATAAGCGTATGAATAAGGTGCCTTCTAAAGATAGAGATATCGCAATGGTGTTTCAGTCTTATGCGCTTTATCCACATATGACGGTATATGATAATATGGCATTTTCTCTTTCGATGAGAAAAGAAAGAAAGAACATCATTCACGATCGTGTAATGGAAGCTGCTGAACTCTTACAAATAAAAGAATACCTGTATTCTAAACCATCTGATATTTCAGGTGGTCAGAGACAGCGTGTTGCACTTGGTAGAGCGATGGTTCGTAAACCAAGCGTTTTCTTAATGGATGAGCCATTATCAAACCTTGATGCTAAATTAAGAGAGCATATGCGTGTTGAACTCGTGCGTTTACACAAAGCACTCGGCACAACTTCTATCTATGTTACACATGATCAAACAGAAGCAATGACTATGGCTACGAAAATCGTCTTAATGAACGATGGTAAAATTCAACAAGCAGGGAAGCCGGATGAGTTTTATAATCGTCCTGCAAATATCTTTGTTGCGAAGTTCATAGGCTCACCAACGATGAACATCATTGATGGCCAAATCGTGAAAGGTAAGTTTGTTGCAAATCATGGATTGATTACTATAACGCCTAGTAAACTGGATGCAAAAGCACTTGAAGCTTTTGAAGGTAAACCTGTTTCAGTAGGTATAAGACCTGAGCGCTTTGAGAGTGGTGGTGAATTTGGCGATACATTTACTGCGACCATAGAAGTCGTGGAGATGCTTGGTAAAGAAAAAATTCTTTATGCAAAACTTGAAAATGGCTCAGAAATCATTATTTCTACACCTGGTCACTATAAATATGCAGTAGATGAAGAACACAATTTTGGATTTGACGTGGAAGCGATTCATTTCTTTGATACAGAAACAGGATTAAGAATTAATTAGTTATAAAATCTTTGAATAAGGATGTGATCATAATATGGCAGTAACAATCAAGGATGTAGCTAAGCTCGCAAATGTTTCTCCTTCAACAGTCTCGCGGGTTATTTCAAAAAGCCCTCGAATAAGTGAAGCGACAAAAAAAATCGTCTATGATGCAATGGATGAATTGAAGTATAAACCAAATGCAATTGCAAGAAACTTGGCAAATGCTTCAACAAAAACGCTCGGGCTAATCATACCAAATCAAGATGAAAACCTATTTAAAAATCCATTCTTTATTCAAGCGATGCGTGGCATAAGCATTTACGCACAAAAGAAAAATTATAAGATTATGTTCAACTATGGCGCTAGTCCTGAAGATGAACTGAACTTTGTACATGAGTTTGTTAATTCTAAGTGGGTAGATGGTATTATTCTTTTAACCGCATATGAAAATGATATGTGCATCGATTATTTAAATCGAGAATCATTTCCGTTTGTTGTAGTGGGAAGACCTTATAATATCCATGATATTATGTGGGTCGATAACGATAATTTTCAAGCAACTTATAATTTGGTGAATAACCTTATCCAAAGAGGCTGTCAAGATATTGCCTTTATAGGTGGCCCACAAAAATATATCTTTTCCAAGGATCGTTTGGAAGGGTATAAGCGTTCACTTGAGCTTCGTAATCTCAATCTTAGGGATGAGTTGATTATTGAAACAAAAGATTTTACAGAACAAGATGGCTATAATGCTATGGCTAAAATTTGTTCTATAAAAGTACCACATGCAGTCGTTACAACGGATGACCTTTTAGGATTTGGTGTATTGAACTATGTGAGAGAACATCAGCTCAATGTAAAGGTTACGGGCTTCAATAATATACCTCTTTCTGAATATCAGATTCCATCATTAACATCGGTTGATATTAAAGCTGAGGATTTAGGCTATAATGCTGCTAAACTTTTAATCAAACATTTAGAAGGCGTTGATAATCCAGTAAATCACTATATTGTTGGCACTGAATTAATTGAAAGGGAATCAACAAAATAGAGTTTAAACTTAAATCTAAGGACTCAATGTCCGGAAATTTATCACAAACGAGATTGTAGCAAAATAAAAAAGTTGAAAGATTTAATTCTCTCAACTTTTTATTTATGTCCCAAGAGATATATTTAACCACGTTTCATAAGCTTTTCTAATGTCACCATGAACTCATCTACAACCTCGGGTTCTCCGCCTTGTATGCGATCGATGACACAAGTCTTGATGTGTCTTTCTAAAATAACCCTTGATAACGCATTTAGTGCTGATTGTGCAGCTGCAATTTGGTTTAGAATATCATCACAGTACACATCTTTTTCAAGCATACCTTTAATGCCTCGAATTTGACCTTCTATTCTTGAACACCTATTAGAAAGTGCTTTTACTTCATCCTCTGAACGATGCGTAGTTCTGTTACAGTTACACTCAGACATTGACTTCACTCCTTGTTTTAAATGATTTTAATCGTAATGCGTTGGTTAATACTGATACTGAACTCATAGACATTGCAGCTGCTGCGATAACCGGATTGAGTAGTGGCCCACCAAACAAGTAGAGAAGACCAGCAGCGACAGGAATTCCGATAACATTATAGATAAACGCCCAGAACAGGTTTTGCTTAATATTTCTAATGGTTGCTCTACTAAGTGCAATCGCATTAACCACATCAAATAAATTGTTTTTCATTAAGACGATATCTGCTGATGCCATTGCGACATCTGTACCTGATCCAATAGCGATACCAACATGTGATTGTGCAAGTGCAGGCGCATCGTTAATACCGTCGCCAACCATAGCGACAATTTTACCCTCTGCTTGCAGTTTTTTTACAGCTTCAGATTTCTCACCAGGTAAAACTTCAGCGACAACTTCATCGATACCAGCCATTTTGGCGATTGCTAATGCGGTTTGCTTATGATCACCCGTAATCATCATCGTCTTTATGCCCATATCATGTAGCTTTTTAACAGCTGCTTTTGATTCTGGCTTAATGACGTCAGCAACAGCAATAATACCAGCCATTTGCCCTTCGATGTTTAATAATACAGGCGTTTTGCCTTCGCTAGCAAATCGAAATAGATCTTTTTCATACGCACTAGATAATGCGTCGGAATGATTCTTTATCAGTTTTTCATTACCGAGCAATACTTTTTTTCCATCAACTTCTGCTATGATACCATGACCTGAAATCTCATCAAATGTTGTGAAGGAGAGTAAGTCGATTTGTGCTTGTTTTGCTCTAAGTGTTATCGCTTGAGCGATGGGATGCTCGCTGCCGTACTCAAGAGAAGCAGCATATTTTAACAGCGTTTCAATATCATATTTACCATAAGGTAATACATCAGTGACCTCTGGTTTACCTGTCGTAAGAGTTCCCGTCTTATCAAATAAAATAGTATTCACTTTATGAGCTGTTTCTAGAGCTTCGCCACTTTTTACTAATACGCCAAGTTCTGCACCTTTACCAGTGCCTACCATTATCGCAGTTGGCGTTGCAAGTCCAAGTGCACATGGACAAGCAATTACAAGGATTGCAATAAATACTTTTAGAACAAATACAATGTCTTGTCCTGCAAGTGCCCATGCAATAGCTGATAATACAGCTATAACAAATACAATAGGTACAAAATAAGCTGAGATAACATCTGCCATCCTTGCGATAGGTGCTTTTGTTCCTTGAGCTTCTTCTACGAGTTTAATAATTTGAGCAAGCGCAGTTTGATCGCCAACTTTAGTTGCTTTATATTTGATGACTCCGGATTTATTAATGCTTGCGCCATATACTGAATCACCAGCTTTTTTATCAATTGGCATACTTTCACCAGTTAACATAGACTCGTCTATCGTCGTGTAACCATCGACGATTTCACCATCAACTGCAATTTTACTACCTGGTTTTGAGAGGACAACATCGCCAATTTCAATTTCTTCCACAGGCATTTCAACTTCTTTACCTTCAATAATAACGATTGCAGTTCGCGGCGCAAGTCCCATTAATTTTTTTATTGCGTCAGATGTTTTTCCTTTTGAAATGGCTTCTAATGTTTTGCCTAGAAGGATTAATGTTAAAATTACGCCTGCGCTTTCAAAATACATATGTTCTACTGCCATGTGATCACCTGAAATGATCTGTAGAACAGAAAATCCACTATAGAGTAATGCAGCGGTAGTACCTATAGCAATCAGTGAATCCATATTGGGTGATCGATGCCAAATTTGCCTGTAACCCACGACATAAAATCTTCTACCTGCCCAAACGATAGGGATAACTAAGAATATTTGTATAAACGCATAAATAAGTGGCTGTTCCATAGGAGAAATCATATTAGGAAATGGCAGACCGATCATTGGCGCCATTGCAATATAAAACAATGGAACTGCAAATATCGCTGCAAGCTTGAGTTTGAAAATCATACCCTTAATTTCTTTTTCTTTCTTTTCTTGATCTTCATCAACATTGCGTTTAAATGCGACTTCCTTAGGTGTATATCCCAATTTAATAATTGTGTCTTTAATTTCAGAGATTCTAATTTGTTCTGGATCATAGCTAATCGATGCGACTTCAGTTGCAAGATTGACACTGATTTTAGCTATACCTGGATGTTTGCTTAACTTTCTTTCTATAGCAGCAGAACAAGCTGCGCAGGTCATACCATCAATTGGCAATGAAATTTCTTTTTCAGACTCGTGTTTTTCGGCTTCGTAGCCTGCTTTTTTAACAGAAGCAATGATATCCTCTGATGTCATTTTATTTTCATCGTACTGAATGGTTAATTTTTCAGTTGATAAATTAACGACAGAAGTATCGACGCCATCTAATTTTTTAGTGACCCTTTCTACAGCTGCTGAGCAGGCTGCACATGTCATACCCTTAATGTCATATATTTCAGTTTTCATAAAATCTCCTTTTATACTGACAATCCTATAATCAACGACATACCCCTGAGGGGTATCTTTATTATCAATATACCCCTTGGGGGTATAATTGTCAAGGGTCATTTCTTAGATTTAATAAAATTTAATCCTTCTGTCATTGTAAATAGAAGGCGTTTATAATATCATATTACTAGCGTATAAAACTATTGCTCAAGAGGTGTAAAATGAATCGATTAGCGATTAAAATTAAAGAAGCTAGATTGAAAGCAAAAATGACTGAGAAGGACCTTGCTAAGGCGATTGGTCAAAATATAAATTATATCATCCAAGTGGAGTCGGGAAAGAAAATCATCAACGAACAGGTTGCTGAGCAAATCCTCAAAACGCTTGGAGAGAAGATGGAAAATTTTCAAGATGTGCCGTCAGAGCCTGTAAAACCAAAGGTTATGCCTATGGCTGCTGTTAAGAAAGTGCAGGAGCCACCACAAAAGGCAATTACACCCACTGGGAGATGGGCAGACGCACTTTCGGGAGTGGTGAGAAACTATGATATCACTGATGAGAATGGCAAAGTCCTTGGACAGAAGGAACATTCAATTATTAGCAAAAAAGTCGATCAGATTCCATATGATAAGGTATTTTTCATTCAGCTGACTGAGCAAGCACTCAATCAACATCATATTTATCTAAAAGACATTATTAGCTTTGTCTCTTGCGAAGC
>DJWQ01000227.1 GCA_002441045.1 Firmicutes bacterium UBA6226
GACTTTTCTGCGGCGGCATGGATCGCACTGATGATACTCGATCTGAAACCAGTTGCTTCAAGAACCGATATTGCTGCGATGGTATTACCACCTGGAGATGTAACCTGATCTTTTAAAGCGCCAGGATGTAAGCCGCTTTCAAGCACCATTGTCGCTGCACCAATTAAGCTTTGTGCTGCCATCAAATAAGCCTTATCTCGTGGCATACCTTCAAGTACTGCGCCATCTGCCATAGCTTCAATCATCATAAAAACATATGCTGGAGAAGAGCCGTGAACCGCTATTGCAGCGTGCATTAATTTCTCTGAAATCCATGCCACCTCACCAACTGCTTTAAAGAGCTCAGTAACGGATTCTCTAGAGCTTTCAGTATCAGAAAGTGCTGTTGTCAATGAAGTCATACCTTTGCCAACTGCTGCAGGTGTGTTAGGCATTGCTCGATATATCTTTTGGTCTGGTAAAAGCGTTTTCAATTGATCTAGCGTTATCCCAGAAGCGATAGACACGATTACCTGTCCAGGTCTGAAGTCATTTTTTAGCTCCGTTAAGAGTTCATTTACCATATAAGGTTTTACAGCGATAACAACGATATCACTGCTTTTTATTACCTGATGGCTATCCAATGAAGCTTTAATACCGAATTGCTTTGTTAAACGATCTACTGACTTTTTAGTCGCGACACTTGTATAGATGTTTTCAGGTTGATATAGTTTATTGTTAATTATGCCACCGATCAGTGCCGATGCCATATTGCCTCCACCTAGAAAACCAATAGTTTTAGTCATAATTCCTCCTGAAATTGAATTCATGTCATCATTTTAACATAATTTCAATTGAAATAATAAGGTAAATACTATAATATATTTGAATGAATAACAAAATTGCGAGGATGAAGATATGACGCTGAAAAAAATGTTAGCAACGACTACCAAAGAGGCAGTGATCACCGAGCTGCTTTTATCATACCCAGAGTGCTTGGCAGACAAGTACGCATACGAACAGGTATTAAACTTCATAGAAAACACACCTGAAATCCCTTTTACAGATTTTATCATTACAATTTCTTTAATAGATCCATCTGAGGATGAGGATTTTGAAGAGGATATCGATGAAGAAGCATACTTAAGTATCGCTGGCTACTCTGAAAAGGAAGATATGCATTTTGCTCTTGGTTTCTCCAGATGGGAAGAATGGGCAAATGCCACTATGGTAATGGAAGAAAACTTAGATATTAAGTTAGAAGAACTTATTGCAATGTGTCTTTATGAAATGACTTTTTATGGATTTGATCAAGATGAGATTGCAGCAGAGTTAACACAACTTGAGCAAGGGATTATGATGCATTAAAAAAAGAGATGTTACATATCTGAATTAGGATATGGACATCTCTTATTTTTATTCTTCAGTGGATTCTGTTTCAATTTGAGTTTGACCACTATTGATGAGGTCTATCAATGCTTTGGTACCATCAGGGTCATAATAGAAGTAGCTTAAGCCGTCCTTTCCCGTACCAGTACCATTCGATGGGATTGTTTGTAGGATGATATCATCCATATTAGTTCCTATCATTGACGTTGCGATGAGGAGTGCTTTACTTATTGGCAGATCTGTTTCAACATAAGATAAACTTCTAAGAGCGATATAAGGTAGTTTAATCTGGATGGCGGACTTAGCTGCTGATTTCAAGAAATCCTGCTGTCTCTCCATTCTTTTAATATCTCCACCACTGTGTGAACCATCGTTATTTTTTCTAAATCTCAAGTAGGCCATCGCTTGATCGCCATCGATGACTTGAACACCAGGCTGAAAATCTATATGGAGAGGTGGATTAGAATATGGATCGTCGTATTTCATTCTGAAAGGGACATCGACCTCGACACCACCGATAAGATCAACAATTTCTTTAACTGCATCATATCGAACCGTTACATAGTAATCAATATCAGTTCCAAGTATCTTAGATACTGCATTTTTAACACCTTCAGCGCCACCAACTTCTTTAAAGCCATAAATTGCATTGAGCTTAGCTTGACCGGCACCGTTTTTACCCTCTGTTGGAAAATAAGTATCTCTTGGAATAGAGATAGCATCAACCTTGTTTCGGTCAGGATCAATCGACATAAAAATCATGGTGTCAGTACGTGTACCTTCAACTCCCATGACGAGGATGTTGATTCGATCTTTTGTCATCATAGCCACACCAACAAAGGCAATGATACCAATAAGACTGATGATTATTAAAAATTTCCAAAAGCCTTTTAATTTCGATTGATGTAATGGAATGTCATTCTCTAGAGTGTCATTATCTTTTACTGTTTTATTTTCTGTACGCATTATTTTCTACCTTTCAACAGACGTTTTTTAACGGTCTTCCTCTGTCATTATAAGACGAAGAAGTGACATGTCAAGTGAAATTCGTGTAATTAATATGAGTGTAAATCGAATGATACAAAAGCTTAATAAAAATCATGAATCTATGAACGTTACAACACTTGTTTTCCGGATTTAGTGTGCTATAATAATCGTTGTCAATAAAGTAAATACAAGGCTTCAGCCTTATGAATATAAGAGGTTAGACATGAAAAAGGATAAGAAAATTAGAATTTCAGATTTATTTTACGTTATATTGGGTTCAATTATATTGGCAATTGCAATCACTTCGATACTAAAACCAAATGGCATGATTACAGGTGGTATAACCGGTTTTTCATTGGTGCTTGAAAGAGTTTTTAACATAGACTATAGAATTATGTATTATGCGCTCTCACTTGGTGTGCTCGTACTTACAAGAGTGACACTAGGGAAGCGAGAAGCGGGTAAAATCGTTGTGTTTTCTGTTTTATTTCCTATCGTTTTAATCGCGTTCAGCCAATTTAACTTTGATATCACGCAGAACGATTTGTTTCTTGGTTCTGTATTTTATGGGGTTTTAGCTGGTGGCGCTGTGGGATTGATTTTAAAGGGTGGTTTTTCATCTGGTGGAACGGATACGATTGCTAAGATCATTAATATTAAATTGTTCAGATTTATGAGTATTTCATTGATTATAGCCTTTTTGGATATGGGGATCATCTTTTTAGCTGCGTTTGTTTTTGATTCAAGAGTTGCACTTTATGGTTTATTGACTCAAGTTGTCGCTATGAAAGCTATAGAGGTTGTACTATACGGTTTTTCATCTAAAGTTGTAAAGCTAGAAATAATAAGTGAAAAAGAGCAAGAAATCGAAAATTATATACTTAGAACGATGAAACGCGGTATCTCGAAATACCAAATCGTTGGCGGATATACAAATCTTGAGAGAGTTAAGCTGATCACATTATGTTCACCGCGTGAATCTATTTTAATTAGGGATTTTATTTCCATTAATGATCCAAAGGCTTTTGTTTCAGTTCTTCCAGTGAATGCGGTATGGGGAGAAGGGATTGGATTTGATAGTTTATATCAAGAGGATTGGAAATGAAAATCTTAGAATATCAAGTCCGCAGATTTTATCATAAGTGAGACTGTTGTTAAAAGTAAAGGGTTGCAAGTTATAACTTGCAACCCTTTTTTAGATTCAATATGCGTCTATAAGACGACTACATCCTATCCGAAACAAACTCTTCTTTGAGTCTGTCAAAATTGTCTGGGAACTTAAATTCCATTTCACAAGTCTTATGATCCATCTCTCTTGTAAAAGTGACGTAAATGGAATGATTTCTTTCCTCTCTTTCAGAAAATCGATAGCCATCGTTATGCAGTTTAACGATTTGTTGTCTAGCATTTTCTAACTCATGATCATGTTCTTTTCTTTCGTGAAGGTAGTGGGTTCGAGAACTACTTTTAATAGTACTGCGGGCTTTGTCATGCACGACGTTTCTCTTAGAATTCGTTCCCCTATAAGGCATAAATATCACACTCCTTTTAATTCAAACGCGTGTCGATATAATACCCCATAATACTAAAATTATTCAGTGGATTCTAGTTTTCCTAGTTCAGATAAATGAACATAGATTAAACGAACACCATTGGACCAATTGACATCTTCTGCATAAGTTAGATTTAACCACTCAAATGGCTGTGCTTGTTTTGTCGCCTTAGATAATCGATTGATAATTGTATTTATTGCAATTTGAGTACTGTCCTCAAGCGAGGTGTTATACTCAGTCCAACTGTGAAAAACATTAAACGGATTGTTGATTATCGCCATTTTTTCATCATCTGTAGTTGGAATAAAGGATTGCTCTTGCCCAATAATTGCCAGAAGTAGTAGGGGATCAATATTATTTTGATAGGCTTTACGCATGATGGTATTAAAATACTCAGGTTCGCCGATTAACCCGTTTCGAGAGTTCTGGATATAGTTTTTAACTTCAAATAAGTTAATTTTTTGGTACTGAAACAACTGACGTTGTGTTATCAGTCCAAAAGGAAATGCTGTTCTTGTAACACTTAATTCTAGGAGTTTGCGCTTTTGACTGCTATCGGTTTGAATTTTACTGACGCCATTGTATGCGCTGATCAGATATACTTCATTTAGTGATGATACACCATGATAATTTAGATAATCCATTTGACCAGTAATCTCAATCTGTGTTTCGAGTGCTTGAGGTCTATTAAGTAATAATGCAATCAATGTAACGGATATAGTGAAAATTACGATAATAAATATGATTGCAATATGCTTTGCGATAAAGCGGTTTAACGATTCGTAATTGAACTTGTATTTGATATTCTCCTTGATATTATCATACCATTTCAGTTCCAACTCAGAATAATTAGTAGGATAGGTCTTTTCAATAGGCGATGCATCACTATTATCAGAGAGGGGAGTTAACTCTTCGCCTGACGTAAAATGATAATGTTCGATAAGATAATCTGCAATTGCCCATCTTGGAACGGGAATTTTTACAGATTCATGCAACCAACTTTCCGCCAAATCGATACGTTTAGCTGCATCGATATCAAGTTGCAAAATCGACTCAAAAATATCATGTCTGGATATATCGTATATATGATTTGCAAGTGTATTTGAAAGAATCTTAATTTTTATGAGTTCACGACTTGTTTCGTCTACACCATCAAGGTGTTTTTCGAGCAATGTATGTACAGCTAGAGAAAGTATTTCTGCACGCTCTTTTGAATCGAGTTGTGCGTATTTATTTTGAATGTTTGACTTGATTCTTAGCAAGTCTTGAAGTGACAATATGATATATGCTTTTAACGTCAAAATGAGCTCGTTCATTCATTCTCCAGATATAATTGCGACTTATATTTATTCTATAGTAACATAATCTAAAAAAGAAAAAAATTTTTTTTAAAAAAAGTATTTACAGATATAAAAAAGCATGGTATATTAAGTACATGAAATTGATAATCATTATCAATAAAAACTCCTTATACTCGTAACACCTTAACTTCTTATTACCCTTAAAAGTAGTAGGTACCCCAAAACGTAAACTTTATTGAATACCTCTAAAGAAATGGATGCATCGCCAGCATCCATTTTTTCTGTCTAAAAATAGGGGATTATGTTATAATAGGAATTGTATTTTGAGGCTGTAATTTTTAAAGGAAAGAGAAACAAATGAAACGGATATATTTAGATTATGCAGCGACGACTCCAGTCAAGAGTGAAGTCGTCGAAGCGATGCTACCTTATTTTAATGAGGTACCAGAGCGCACGCAAATAGAGCAAATTGAATCACACTTTCTAAAAGTCTTGAACGCGCCTAAAGGACGTGTTTTTTTTAATGGCGGTGGAACGACTTCCGATTTCGACTTTATCATGCAGGCCGCTTATTATCAAAGATCAAGAGGCGTGAGCAATAAAATAATTTCTTCCACAATTGAGCATGCTGCAGTTTATAAAACTTTAGAACGTTTGACATTAGAAGGGTTTGAAGTACAGCTTGTACCTGTATTAAGCAATGGAATTATAGATCTGGATGCATTTGATGCGATCTATACCTCTGATACTGCATTGGTTAGCATTATGATGATTAATAATGAAATAGGAACTCGACAACCTATTGAGCAGATCGCGGAGAAAATATGTAACAAGCAGACTATTTTTCATGTGGATGCTGTACAAGCTTTGGGAAGTACTGAAATTGATCTTGAGTTACTTGGCGTGGATGCAGCATCTTTTTCAGCACATAAGATTTATGCGCCTAAGGGAATGGGTGCTTTATATGTTAAAGAAGCTGAATGGTATGATGATCTGCTTAGCTCAGGATGCTTTAACTTACCCTATATAAAAGGTTTTGAGAAAGCACTAGAGCTTTCAACTTCGAATTTGAACGCAAGTAGGGCTTACAGAAAAGCATTAAAAGAAAAATTAATCGATGGACTTGAAGCTTTGGATTTAGGCTTAAAAGTACTGGGTGAACCAAGAGCAAATGAATCTCATCCTGGTATTGTAAACGTCTATTTCCCAATGATGGACGGCGATAGTTTGGTAATAAATTATGATTTTAAAGGAATTGCGGTCTCCAGTGGCTCAGCTTGTAGCTCAGGTGCATTAAACGCATCACATGTAGTTAAAGCGATAGGATTAAGTGAAGCTGATGCAAAAAAGTGCATTCGTTTTTCTATAGGGGATTTGACCTTGGAATCCGATATTGATTATGTAATCGAACAAACAAAGGTAATGTTGAAAGGATAGATAAATGTTAAATAAAAATAGAGTCGTCGTTGGTATGAGTGGTGGTGTAGATAGTACGGTTGCTGCTTATCAACTTAAACAAATGGGCTATGAAGTAATTGGCGTAAATATGAGACTATGGCAGGATGATTTTTTGGAGGAAGCACATCTTCTAAAAGATGGTGGTTGTTGTAGTTTATCTTCTGTTGAAGATGCAAGACGCGTCTGTGAGCAAATCGGCATACCTTTTTATGCGTTAGATTTTAAAGGGGTGTTTAAAGAAACTGTCGTAGATTATTTTATTGACGCCTATCAAAATGGTGAAACACCTAATCCGTGTATCGCTTGCAATAAGTATGTGAAGTTCGAAGCTCTTTTGGAAAAGGCACATCAATTAGGCGCTTATTATGTAGCGACAGGTCATTATGCTAAAATCAGTTATGATGAAAGCCTTGACCGTTATATCGTTGAAAAAGCAAGTGCGGTTGCAAAAGACCAAACCTATGCACTCTATAACTTAACGCAAGAGCAATTAAAGCATATCTTGATGCCACTATCAGAATTTAACTCAAAAGAGGATGTAAGGGCTATCGCAGCTCAGTTTGATGTTCAGATGTCTAGAAAATCTGATAGTCAAGAAATCTGTTTCGTACCAGATCAAGATTATGTTGGCTTTCTTAAGAGAAATGGTGATTTTGATATCGTTCCAGGTGATTTTGTCGATACTGAAGGCAATGCTCTTGGCAAACATCAAGGGATTGTCAATTATACGGTGGGTCAGAGAAAAGGATTGGGTTTAACCTTTGGTAAGCCAATGTACGTTGTGGACATCGATCCTGATTTTAACAAGGTTGTTTTAGGTGAAGGAGATGCTGTTTTCAAATCAACGCTCTGGGCAAAGGATAATAACTTTATTCCATTTGACGATATAGATGCACCTTATAGATGTGAAGCAAAGATTAGATACAGTGCAAAACCTGCTCCGTGCACGATTACAAAACATGGCGAACTTGTTGAAGTTGTTTTTGATGAGCCGCAAAGAGCAGTCACACCTGGTCAAGCTGTAGTATTCTATAGCGGTGAATTATTAGTAGGTGGCGGAACAATCATTAGAAAATAGTAGGAGAGACAATGGCAATTGCATATACCTGTACAAACGTTGAAAATTATTATGATAAAGGAGCAAGTAGAAACATGGCGATAGTAATAGATGGCATAATAGGTGCTGGTAAAAGTACAGTTGGAACATTTTTAAGTGAGTGCTTGAATATCCCATTATATGAGGAACTAAAAGATGACGGGAAGGATTCGCTGGCTCAAAGAATGTTAGATCTTTTCTATGCTGATCAGACGAGATGGAGTGCCATTATTCAAGTTATGTTTTTAAATGATCGATTTAAAGATTTAAAGAGAATTGAAAGTGAAGGCAATTTTGCAATTTTGGATCGTTCTATATACGGAGATGAAATTTTCGCGAAGACGATTCATGAAAGAGGTCAAATGACCAAAGATGAGTTTACGATTTATAGAGATTTACTTCACAACATGTTGGCACATATTAAGCCACCTCAAGTTTTAGTTTATATCGATGTATCTGTGGACACTGCAATGGAACGCATCAACAGAAGAGCAAGATCAACTGAAGGTGATCTTATTCCAAGAGATTATATGGTAGATTTAAGACGTAATTATGAGCTTTGGTTTGAAAATTTTAATCTTTGTCCAAAGGTTAGATTTGATTTAAATGACTCTGCTATAGATGAGAATGGTAACGTTAAAGAAGAAGTGAAAAATCAAATTTTAGATGCAATAAAGCCATATGTTTAAAAATGAAAAGGATCAATTACTTTCTCTTAATCAGAAAAGTAATTGATCCTTATTTTTTTTTATTTCATAATCGTCTTATAATTTTCTTTTGTGAGTGGCTCTCCGTAGAGGAAGTAACCAGGCTCTAAATCAGTTCTATAGAATGACATAGAAAAGTGTAAATGTGGTCCTGTTGAAAATCCTGTAGAACCAACTTGACCAATAACTTGGCTTCTTTCAACGATATCACCTTGTTTAACAGAAAGGGAATCCATATGCTCGTAAATACTAAACAAACCTTCGCCGTGATCTATGATGACAGTGTTGCCAGTTAAAATTAACAACTGTGCAAGGACGACTTTGCCTGTATTGGTTGAGAGCACATCGCTTCCTCTTGGTGCGGCAATGTCGATACCACCATGACGATAAGGTGTTGGAACGCCGTTAATGTTTCTGGATTCACCAAATTCAGCATTTAGTTTTCCCGTTACTGGTAAGATAAAATCTTCAGTATAATATCGTTCAGGGGCACTCGTGTCTCTAGAAGGATTAAATATTTCTCTATACTCTTTATATCCAGCGTCGCTCTGGGTGCTAGACTTAACATTTGGATCCACCGTCAATTCCTGAACTTTAAAATCACGTCCAACAACTTCGATTTCAACCGCGACTGAATCGCCGGATTCTGTATCGGTAAAAGTTAATGTATAATTCATCAAGTTAGTATAGTAGTTGGTAGGGAAGTAGCCCCTATAAATATGTCCTGTTTTAAACCAAGTGAAGTTTTCCATTAAATTCTGATCCACTTGTATCTTTTCGATATCATTAACATGGTATGCAGTTACAACTAATAAATCACCTTGCTTAATGATTTCCTTAGATACTGTAAACACATCAGGTAGATCGATGTTGACGGTAAAAGAAAGCGCTGTATCGCCGCTAAAGCCTTGAGCCGTGTTTTCCCAACCCAGCTTTAACTCATACTTAAATTCGCCATCGTATTCTGGGAACGGAAGCTGTCTCACGTTGACGATGCCTTCAAAAGCCAAGCTGTTATCTGTCGTATCTAAGATACGGAGTTGCGCCTCAGTTGGTAGTTTTGGTAGATTGACACCAAGTATATCATCATTAGATGTGATGATTGGTGGCTCAGCGCCTTCAATTTGAACGCTTTTTTCATCTACAGAATAGCTATACCATTCATCATTTAGTTTTTTATATTGCCAGTTTATTTTATTTTGATCAAAAGAAAGCTCAGATTGATTGAGCGTTAATGATAATTCTGGTGGCAGTTGTGTTGTATATAGTGCATCGAAACCTTCATAGCCATAGAAAAATGCTGGGTCTGTAACCCGATAAACGGTCTTACTGTTATCGATTGTTATAAAAACCTCATCAGAATCATCAAAATAAACATGATAGGTTCTCGCTAAATTCCAGTTGTTCAATAAGATCATCTGAAATTTCATTCTTACATCGAGATCGTTAATCAAAAGATCAGTTTCGTCAAGACTTGTAATACTGTTAAATAGCAGTGTTGTACTTTTTGTATCAGGTTCATAGACATTTGGCGTATCAAAATTACCAGTGCGAATATCGACTGATTTGAGGTTAGAAGATTCGAATACATTGATTTTATAAATGTAAAACGCACCAAGGCAAACGATTAATATAAGTGCGATAGATAATACGATTCTGCTTTTTTTCATGAGTAACTCCATAATAGTATTTTGTAAGCTTTTAGCTAAACCTATTTTACCTTGAACTGCGTCATTCGTCCACTAGATTATAGAAGTTTAACAAGGTTGCCATAGATAC
>DJWQ01000020.1 GCA_002441045.1 Firmicutes bacterium UBA6226
TATTGGCAGTATCGACCAAGACCGATAGGCTTTAACAATTGGGAAGCAACCTACTTTGATTTTAATCAAAAGAAGCTTTTGTCAATGGCTAAGGTGGGCAAACAATTGGGGATGGAATTGTTTGTTATGGATGACGGCTGGTTTAAAAATCGAACAGACGATACTAAGGCTTTAGGGGATTGGATCTCTGATGACAAGAAACTCCCACACGGCCTATCAGGAATCGGTAAGGCAATTAGAAAATTAGGGCTTCAATTCGGTATATGGGTTGAACCAGAAATGATTTCTGAGAATAGCGATCTGTATCGGAAACACCCAGAATGGGCCATCCGATTACCTGATAGAGTACCAAGTCTAGGTAGAAACCAATTGGTTTTAGATTTATCTAATCCTGACGTGGTAGATTATCTTTATGATACGATATCAAACGTGCTTAAGTCGTCAGGTGCAACTTTCGTAAAATGGGATATGAATCGTAATTTTTCGGATTTGCATAGCTTTTATCTTTCTAAATACAATCAAAGTGAATTGACGCACAGATATGTACTGGGGCTCTATCGATTATTAGACCAACTGACAAAAGCTTATCCTGAAGTACTTTTTGAGTCTTGTGCTAGCGGTGGTAATCGATATGATTTGGGTATGATCTATTACATGCCTCAAGTATGGACCAGTGATAACACCGATGCGATTGAACGTATTGAGATTCAGCAGGGAACAGGAATGGTATATCCACTTTCCACGATGAGTGCACACGTCAGTGGACAACCCTCTCATCAGGTTTTAAGAAAGACGCCAATTGAAACGAGATTTAACGTTGCTTGTTTTGGTATATTGGGCTATGAAATGAACTTGTTACATTTGACGCCTTTTGATAAAAAAGTAATTGCGAAGCAAATTGAATTTTATAAAAAGCATCGTGCCTTATTCCAGTTTGGCACCTTATACCGCCATGACAACACTTCTAACGTCGATCGTACCGTTTGGACGGTTGTAGATGAAAAACAGTCTAAGTTTATAACAGGCTATTTCTTGAAATTACATCGACCTTGTCCCCCACTTGAAACGATTAAAATAGTTGATTTAGATCATAATGCGGTTTATAAAATAGCCAATCGATTACAATATCAAGATATTCGAGCTTTTGGCGAACTGATCAATCCATATATTCCAATCAAACTTAAAGAAAATGGCATCTTGCAAACCATTATTGCAAATCGTTATCTTTATCCTTTAGAGGTACAACAAATTAATGTTACGGGTGAAATTGCTTCAAAAATTGGGCTTAAACTCTACACTCAATTCACTGGAACGGGTATAAGTGAAAAGACGAGATTGATGACAGATTTCGGATCGAGGCTCTACATCGGTGAACGGGAATAAATCTTGTATTCACCGTGCACACACTATAGAATAAAAATATGATTAAATTAGGAGAAGATTATGAATACTGAAAGTAGAGAAATGAGAGATCGTCGAATTGCAGTTTTAATCGATGCGGATAATGTCTCTGACAAGTATATCAAATCCATAATAGATGAGGTTTCTAACCACGGGACACCGACGTATAAAAGAATCTATGGCGATTGGACGAAGCCACAATTGGCATCTTGGAAGAATGTTTTACTCAATCATTCAATTTCACCAATTCAGCAATATGGGTACACAACCGGTAAGAACTCAACCGATGCAGCATTGATTATCGATGCGATGGATATCCTTTATTCGAAAAATGTCGATGGCTTTTGTATCGTATCTAGCGACAGTGATTTTACAAGGCTTGCATCTAGATTGAGAGAAGCTGGCATGTATGTTCTAGGAATGGGTGAAAAGAAAACCCCAACCCCTTTTATCGCTGCATGCGAGAAATTTAAATATCTTGAAGTCTTGACCGCTACAACACTTGATCGTCCAGAGGTGAATAAGTCTAAAACGAATAACGTTAAAGATGCCATGATTACTAAAGACGAATTAATCGATGTTATTAAAGCGATTATCAGTGAAATCTCTGATGATGATGGTTGGGCTTTCTTAGGCGAACTCGGGAGTATGCTCAATAAAAGATATCCTGATTTTGATACACGGAACTATGGATTTTCTAAGTTAACGCCTTTAGTTTCGTCTTTAAAGCAGTTTGATATCAGATCCAGAAAAACCAATAACCCAAGTGTCAGCTTAAAGTACATTCGCATCAAGGAAAAGGGAGAAAAATAAGTTATGAAAATTTTGGCATTTTATTTTTCAGGAACGGGCAATACGACTTTTATTGTGAATCAACTAAAGTCATCATTTGCTAAGAACAACGTTGAGATGGAAATCATCAATATTGAGAATTTTGAACAGGCAGATGAAGAAAAAATTGCAAGTGCAGATTATCTACTATTTGCATATCCAGTCTACGGTGCAATGGCGCCGATGATTATGTGGCGATTTATAAAACAAATTGCTACATTAATAGAAGACAAACAAGCAATCGTCATTGCCAATCAAATGTTATTTTCTGGAGACGGTGGCTCTTATCTAGCGAGAATACTAAGAAAATGCCATGCTCAGATCGTTGCCATAGAACATTTTAAAATGCCAACCAATTTATCTGACGTTAAAATCTTTGGTGTGAAAAATGGAGAGCAAGCGAAAGCATTGGCTCTTAAAGCCGAACAGCAAATCGAACTCTTCTGCTCCGATTTTGTCAAAGGCATAAGGTTTAAACGTGGCGATGGTGCAGGTTCGATCTTATTAGGCTCACTGTTGCGCATTCCTTTTTCTAAAGGTGAGAGAAAATGGGTTAAAAATGTCAAAATCAACGAAAGTAAGTGCACTTTGTGTGGTAAATGCGAAAGCGATTGTCCAGTTGAAGCGCTTCGTTTAGTTGACGGTAAAGTCAGTCAAGTGACTGATTGTACACTATGTTATAGATGTGTGAATCGGTGTCCAGAGTCAGCAATTTCTATTTTAGGAAAGTCTGGACCTGCAAAAAGATACGAAGGAATATGAGGTTGAAATGGTTAGATATAAGAAAGTACAAAGTAATGGTAACAATTTCTTGCTGCTCGATAACAGAGGTCAAATCTATTCGGATGTAAAGCTAAAGGATATGACCTTAAGAGACTGCGATATTAAAAAAGGAATTGGAGCCGATGGCATGTTGGTGATCGAGCCTTCAGATGAGACTGATTTTAGAATGAGAATTATCAATGCCAACGGCTTTGAAAGTGAAATGTGCGGTAATGGTGCTAGATGTATCGCAAAATATGCTTACGATCATGGCATTGCAGATAAGGCGATGTGTTTTGAGACTTTAGCAGGTAGGATTGGCGCTGTCGTTTCAGAAACGCGTGTTAAGGTGACCATGGGCTCCTACGCTTTACCCGATCAAAGTGTTTCTGAACTTGATGGGGTTAAGTATCGATTTATGACACTTGGTGTACCGCATGTGGTTGTATTTGAAGATGAAAATCGTCCTCTTTCAAAAGCAGAGATGAAGCAAATTGGTTCCCGATTTGATATGAATCATGATGTCTTTGAACGTGGTACCAATGTGAATTTTGTGAGAAAGTTGGGTGTAGATGAAATTGAGGTCATCACCTATGAACGCGGTGTAGAAGACATTACAGATTCTTGTGGAACTGGTTCATGCGCCAGTGCTGTGATGGCAGCGACTTTTTATGAAATGCACTCACCAATAACCGTTCAAAATATTGGTGGTGTCAATATCGTACACTTTGTTCAGTCGGCTTCTGATGTGGCTGTAGAATTAGAGGGTCATGTCGGTTATTCTGGAAGTATTGAATGTGAAGATTTATAGAGGTAAACGTGAATCAGCCAATGAAATTCAATCAGTCAGTAAAGCACAGTCAATCAACGAAGCTTAATTTGCCGCCCGAATCGGTGGTATACACAGGAAAATATAAAAATACTGAGACGAAGTTTCAGGTGTACTTCTATAACGATCATGGTGCATCGGTAGAAGTTTATAGTGATAAAGATATCGATACGATGTTTTCTGAGATAAAAAGGCAGGAAATGAAGGCTTGGATCAATATTATAGGACTAAATTGCATTGAAACGATGCTTGCCTTAGGGGAAAATCTATCTCTTTCAATGCTTGTTCTTGAAGATATCGTACATGTTTCTCAAAGAAGTAAAATCGAAAGACATGGTTCTTATTTATTTACAATTGTAAAAATGATTTACCAAACTGAAGCAACAGGCGTGATTCATGAACATCTGTCACTGGTATTAAAAGATAATCTCGTAATTACATTTCAAGAGAATGAGGGCGATGTCTTTGACGGTATCAGAAAGCGTCTCACTCAGGAGAGAAGTCGCATGCGTGCCAGAGGTACTGATTATCTGTATTATGCACTTTTGGACGCTATCGTGGATCATCAACTAGAAATTTTATATGGTATTGGCAATCTCATCGATACTTATGACAGACAACTCATAGAAACTGAAAAGCTATCGATTAACCTTTTGTTTGAACTCAGAAAGCAAATCATGCTGATTCGTTCAGAGGTTGCGCCGTTTAAAGATATTCTTAAAGAGCTGTATGACAAAGAGGATCATTTTATTAAAGATGAGACACGTGTCTTTATCAGAGATGTTTCAGATCATGTCAATCATGTGAACGATCAAGTTGGACTTTATCAAGATATGGTTACGAATCTTTATGACATGAATATGAACTATTCAAGCAATCGATTAAATCATATAATGACCATTTTAACTGTTTTTTCAGCCATTTTTATTCCACTTAACTTTATGACAGGCTTCTTTGGGATGAATTTTAAGCATTTTCCAGGTCTAGATAATCCACTTGCTATTCCAATATTTTTATCCACTGCAGCAGGAATTGCGATCCTTATGGGGATCTTTTTTCTAAGAAAAAAATGGTACTAAGAAAGGCGGTCTATATGTGTACACTTGCAGTTGCTTATAAAGTAGTTCCAGAGTATCCTTTGATATTTTTAGGCAATAGAGATGAATTCTATAGGAGACCAAGTCAAAGTGCAGCCTTAAAAGACGGGGTAATCAGTGGAACCGATATAGAAAAAGGTGGTACATGGACCGGTATTAACGATAAAGGTGCATTTACCTTTATTACCAACTATAGAGACTTTTCAAAGCATGTAGATCACCCCCTTTCGAGAGGCGAGCTAACACGTGTGTTTTTACACTCTCAAGTTTCACCAATTGATTACTTAAATGAGCTTTCAATGAAACCACATTTTTATGATCCTTATAATCTCATAGTTGGTGATATGAGCCAGTTGGGGTATTATTCCAATATTGAGAAAAAAGTAACCGTACTTAAACCAGGGCTCTATGGATTAAGCAATGGCCTTTTGGACGATTCTTGGCCAAAAGTCAATGCAATTAAATCGGGATTGCAGAACATCATAGAATCTGGAAAGATACAAAATATCGAGGCTTATTTTAAAATTTTAGAAGATGATCGAAAGTATCAATCTGGGCTCCCGAACACTGGGATTAAACCCGAACTAGAGTTTGATCTATCGGCATTATTTATTGCACTTGATGGTTATGGCACACGCTTTGAAACCGTAATCATCGTCGATCATCAAGGTCTGATTCAATATTATGAAAAATCAAGATCTGATGAAGGGCATTGGCATTTACAAAAATTGACTTTACAAATCCATCGTTAAGAGGTGTCATATGGTAATAAAGCTCCCGGTAAAATGGGGACTATTTATTGGCTTGTTATTTGTAGCAAGTATTTTTACCTGTCTTGGAATAGGTGTATCTCTCGTTTGGGGTCTAGGTTTGACCTTAATCATTGCAACCATTATTTTAAAGCTCAATGGGGTTGACGTCAGACAAACGCTAATTTGGTTAAAAGAAGGAATTTTAAGTATAAAGGATATCTATATTATCGTTTTCTTAATCGGTGTGAATGTCGCCATGTGGATTGCTTCAGGAATTGTCCCAACTTTAATCTATTTTGGTTTCGGAATTGTTCATAAAGTCTATTTTTTATTATTTGCTTTTTTAATGAGTGCCCTGGTGGCATTTTTTTTAGGTACTGGATTGGGAACCGTCTCAACCATTGGTATAGCACTTTTTACTTTGGGAAATGCAACAGGTATTCCAAGTGGTGTATTGGTTGGGACTTTGGTATCAGGTGCCTATGTGGCAGATCGGCTTTCACCAATCTCAGCACTTTCTAACTTTACGCTGGAAACAGTAGGCGTGCGGTTTAAACCTTATTTTAAACAAACCTTATTGGTAATGGTGCCTGCTTTTATCCTTTCAGTTATTGGTTACTTTTTACTGAGTTTAAAATACCCAGCGCACATCAATTTGGATGCTATAGTGGCCTATAAAGAGCTGATTAAAACTTATTTTAAAGTTAGCCCAGCTTTATTTTTACTGCCAATGTATGTATTAATTACGAGTTTTATGGGTGTTAAATCAAAAAAGGTGCTTGGATCGGGCATTTTTATAGCGATGATGATTGCCATTCTATTCCAGGGCTATAGCTTGAATCAACTCATAAGTTTTGCTTGGGGCGGATTTCAATCTGGAAATTCAGATGCCTTTATGAAATCACTTGAAATTGGTGGGGCTAAGGCAATGATTGAAGTGGTTTTTATTATTATGGCAGGAATATCAATGAGTACCTTATTTGAGAAGTGTGGCTGGATTCATCCTATCATAGAATACGTTAAAATCAAAAGTCGTACGCGTGGTCAGCTCATATTAAACACTGGGATTTTATCGACGCTACTAGATGCACTTACTTGCGATCAAACCGTAGGTATACTCGTGCCAGGGAAGTATATGAAAAGTACCTACAAAGAGCGCGGATTGTCAGATGTCAATTTAGCTCAAAACATTGCAAATACAGGAACAGCTCTAGCACCCTTGATGCCTTGGAACGTCAATGCAATCATCATACTCGCAATCACTGGCGTGAATGCAACTCTTTTTGCACCATATACCTTATTGAACTGGTTGTCTTTTCCTTGTGCAGTTATTGTAACGGTTTGGTTACATAGACGAACCGAAACAGTGATACTTGACACAAATTAGAAAAAAGCTTATACTTTCAATATACTTTGACAATCAAACTAATTGGAGATGATATGGACTCAAGAAGAGAAGTGCTTAATCACTTGTTAGTAGAACTCTTTAATCAAATATTAAGCATAGAAGAAAAAGCATTAAAAAAGGGTGAATTTAGTGACTTAACCTTAAACGAACTACACGTTATCGATGCGACAGGATACGATCAAATTAGTCCGATGACGCATATAGCAACAAAACTTGGCGTCACAGTTGGCACCTTGACGATTGCTATGAATAATTTAGTCAAAAAGGGTTATATCAATCGCGTTAGAAGCGATGAAGACAGACGCGTCGTTTTAATCGCCTTGACCGAAAAGGGGCGCCTTGCTTATCGCCATCACAGTCAATTCCATGAAGATATGATTAATTTTACAATGGATGCTTTAGATGAACCTGAAAGCGATGTTTTGATAAAGTCATTAACGAAAATCATCAATTATTTTGATCAAAAATACCTTGGCTAACAAGGTATTTCTTTAGCGGGATTAATTTGAGCTTCAAAATAATCGAATTTCAAATTAAAGATTCGACAAATTGTTTAATGGTATCGCATTTCGTTTGAAATTAGTATTCAAAAGATTGAAATGAAACATAAAGTCAAATATTCAAAATAAAATAAGAGAGGGTATATATGAAAATTACTTTAATTACAGATAGTACATGTGATCTTGCACCAGAGTTGCTTAAAGAAAAGGGCATATTATTTGCACCCTTAAAAGTACTCTTTAAAGATCAAGAGTTTATAGACAAAATTGATTTAACAAACGAAGCCTTTTATAAAATGATGAAGGAAGCAAAGGAGCTACCAACCACATCACAAGTGAATCCTGGTGAGTTTTATGAGCTTTTCTCAAATGAACTAGCGAAAGGAAATGATGTCATTGGTATATTTTTATCTTCCGAGTTAAGCGGCACTTATAACTCAGCAGTTGTCGCTAAAGAAATGCTTGGTAGTGAAAGAATCCACCTTATCGACAGTAGAACGGTAAGTTTCGCATTAGGGTTAATCGTCATACTATTGCAGGAAGCGATTGATTCAGGGGCTGATATTACAAAGGTTATAGAACTGGCAAAGAACTTGACCTCACGTTCGCAATTGTATGGTATGTTAGATACCCTTGAAAATCTAAAAAAAGGGGGTAGGCTTTCTTCTGGAACTGCTATGATCGGAAAGATGCTAAATCTGAAACCCATCATAGAAGTAAAAGAAGGTATCGTTAATATGGCTGAAAAAGCTAGAGGCTCAAGAAAAGGCTTATCATGGATGGTGGAGCAAGTTAGAGCTCAATATCCCGATGGTAAAATTCATGAAATTGCTATTGCACACTCTAATAATTTGGATAAGCTCCAAGACATTAAGCAGTTAATCCTAGAAAATTTTGAAGTTGCTAAAATATATGAAATTGAAATTGGAACAGTTGTTGGTACCCATGCTGGTGAAGGCGCTATCGGTATTACGTATTTCAAACAAGTATAAAAAAATCCTGTCT
>DJWQ01000044.1:0-20093 GCA_002441045.1 Firmicutes bacterium UBA6226
AATCATTTTGGTTATTTATTATAACCATATGACGCGGGAGCATCCCTGCATAAAAAAAATCCAGCATTCGCTGGATTTTTAATTACAGTTGATTAATTTCTAATTTTATTAAGCTCATCAAGTAGGTGCTCGTTAAGTACTTTAATGTAAGTACCTTTCATACCTAACGAACGCGTCTCAATCACGCCTGCACTTTCAAATTTTCTAAGTGCATTTACGATTACAGAGCGTGTAATTCCAGCTTTATCAGCAATTTTACTTGCAATAAGAAGGCCTTCTTCACCGTTTAATTCTTCAAAAATATGAAGAACCGCTTCAAACTCAGAATAAGATAATGTGCTGATTGCCATTTGAACAACCGCTTTCTTTCTCACAACTTCTTCATGTGCATCACTTTTTGCTCTAATGATTTCAAGACCAATAATCGTAGCCGCATACTCAGCTAAGATTAAATCCTCTTCAAGATAGTTTTTTTCTCTTCTAGCAATAATAAAAGTTGCAAGTCTTTGAGCGTTACCAATTACTGGAACAATCGTAGCAAATTTTGAATAACTTGCTAAATCATTTTTAAAGATTTCTATTAATTTATCACCCGTAATATCAAATAAGGTCTCATTGATTCTTAGTAATTGTTCTTGTTCTTCCTTGTTGTAAAAATGTTCGCCATCCTCAGTTAAAACGACAGCACTATCTTCATGATCATGAAGACTTACACCGAGAATGCGACCTCTTTTACTTACGACATATACATTTGAATCCAAAATGTTCATCATCGTTGTACAAAGATCTTGAAACGATAACTTTGTCGCTCCAGAAGTCTGTAATATTGAATTTAATTTCCTCATCTTACTCAAAATATTGCTTTCCAAGATACCCTCCTAGTTTTGCTCTATATAATCGCAAGTAGCATTATGACATTTTATAATCTCTTGCTTTTTGTTCTTTTTAACGACGAGTAAATCGCCACACTTTGGACACTTCTTATCAATCGGCATATCCCATGACACAAAATTGCATTTTGGGAACTCCGAGCAACCATAAAATACCTTAAGTTTCTTGGATTTTCTCTCTATAATTTCACCATCCTCGCATTGCGGACACTTGATGCCTAATTTTTTTAGAATTGGCTTGGTGTTATCGCAGTTTGGATAGTCAGAACATGCTAAAAATTTACCATATCGGCCGTGACGAATCAACATTTTCTTACCACATTTTTCACAATCGATATCTGTTTCTTCTGTTAAGTCAACTTTTTCAATTTCTTGATCTGCTTTTTCAATCATTTCAACAAACGGCTGATAGAAGTTTCTAATGACGTCCTTCCAAAGAACTTCGCCTTCTTCAATGTCATCAAAACGATTTTCCATATCTGCAGTAAAATCTATATCCACAATTCGAGTAAAATAATCACTCATTATTTCATCAATTATAAAACCGAGTTCTGTAGGTTTTAGGCTTTTCTTTTCCTTGTCTACATAGCCACGACTTAAAATAGTAGTGATAGTAGGTGCATAAGTACTTGGACGACCAATACCCTTATCTTCCATTTCCTTTACAAGCGAAGCTTCAGTAAATCTAGCAGGAGGTTGTGTAAAGTGTTGTGACGGATCGCAGTGATCAACTCTTAGAGATTCACCTTCATGAAGTTCTGGAAGTATTCTATCTGTTTGAGAACCAGAATTATACACTTTAAGGAAACCTTCAAATAATAATCTACTGCCATTTACTTTGAAGATATAATCGCCAACAGTCGCTTCAACACTGTGCGCTTCATACTCTGCACTAGCCATTTGGCTAGACACAAATCTAGACCATATAAGATCGTAAAGCTTTAATTGATCTTTACTTAAAGATTCTTCAATAGCTTCTGGCGTTAATTCTATCATAGTTGGACGAATCGCCTCGTGAGCATCTTGAGCATTTTTAGCTGATTTTTGCTTTTTTTCTTCAGTTGCAAGCATTTTCTCGCCATAATTATCTAAGATAAATTTACGACATGCTTCTTTAGCAACATCAGAAATTCTAGTAGAGTCCGTTCTCATATAAGTTATCAAACCGACTGAACCAAGCCCTTTGATATTAATACCTTCATATAATTGCTGAGCAATTATCATTGTTTTCTTTGTTGTGAAGCCAAACTTATTTGAAGCTTCCTGCTGCAAAGAACTTGTAATAAACGGCGCAGAAGGATTTCTAAGTTTTTTGCGCTTATCCACTTTTGATATCACAGCTGGTTGATTTTCAGTACTAGCTAGAATTTGATTAACCTCATTTTCATTTTGAGGTACAATTTTTCCGTTAGCATTGCCATAGAACTCTAAACTCAAAGGCGCTTTCTCAACGACCAAATCAGTAACTGCTTCTATTTTCCAATACTCTTGAGGTACAAAATTAAGAATATCGCGTTCTCTATCACAGATTAGTTTAGTAGCTACCGATTGTACTCTACCCGCACTTAAACCCTTTTTTACTTTTCTCCATAAAATAGGACTTATAGAATAACCTACAATTCTATCGAGCACACGTCTTGCTTGTTGGGCATCGACAAGATTAATATCGATTGCACGAGGCGACTTAATCGCACTTTTAATTGCATCTTTAGTAATCTCGTGAAAAGTAACACGACAATCCGAATTTGCATCCACACCTAAAATATACGCCAAATGCCAAGCGATAGCTTCGCCTTCACGGTCGGGGTCAGTTGCGAGATAAACGTGATCAGCTTTTTTAGCTGCGCTCTTTAAAGACTTGATAAGGTCACCTTTACCACGAATATTGATGTATTTAGGTTCAAAATCATTATCAAAATCTACCCCCATTGTACTTTTCGGCAGATCGCGAATATGACCTATCGACGCAACAACTTTGTAGTTTTTACCAAGAAATTTTTCTATTGTTTTCGCCTTTGCAGGCGATTCAACTATAACTAAATTATTAGACATTCAATCACTCCATTATGTTTTTTACTGGCCTTCGAGTGTACTTAATAAATTTATATATAAAAAAACCTCTTGTCAAGTGTTTTTTATGTCAATTCTACCTCATCCAAACTAACGAAATCACACAAATCTTCTAAAATCAACTCGTTCAAGGCGGCGTTAATTTCAGAATATTCTAAACAAGTTGCAAAATTCAAATCATTTAATGTCATCTTTTTGCGGTTTAACAAGATTTCATACACAATTCTTGCAGAATGAGATAAATCTAACCGCATTTTCTTTTGTAGTTGTGGCTTTATATCCAATATTTCCAAAATTACCTCGTAGTTGTAAAGTGGCACTGCACCATCAAAGATCAGCCGATTGGTTCCTTTAGACTGGTCAGACGTTATGTTGCCAGGCACAGCTACAATTGGAACACCTTGATCCAATGCGTGTGACGCTGTTATCAAAGTACCACTCTTCTCACCCGCTTCAACGAGAACAACAAGGTCCGAGATGCCACTAATTATTCTGTTTCTCAAAGGGAAATGATAATGCTTTGGTTCACTTTGTTCTCTATATTCGGAAAGAATTAAATTCGTACTTGTATCTATTCGGTTGTAGATACCTGAGTTTGTCTTAGGATACACTGTGTTGATATCCGTTGGCATAACTGCAATGGTATTTCCCCCACCGTCTAAAGCACCCTTATGAGACTGTGCATCAATACCGAGTGCCATCCCACTGACGACAGTGATATTATGCTGCGCTAAGAACTTACCCAAATCATATGCGACTTTTCTACCATATGCCGTAGGCTTCCTGCTACCTACAATTGCAACTTTCTTTAAGTTTAAAAGCGCTACATTCCCTTTCGTATAAAGTAGATTGATCCTAGGCTGAGTGTTTTTTAGTACATTTGAAAAATATTGACTATATGGTGTTAGAATTTCCAAGTGCTCCTGAGTATAATATTTTAGTCGCTCTTTCAAATTTAACCTTATATACTGTAATTCATTTTCATTAAAAGGGCAAGTATCATTTATTTTTGTTAAGTCTTTCCAATTTTCAATCAAATGCCGCCATTTTATATGCTGATAATCTGTATAATAGTTCAATATACTTTTTTTCAAATGTGGTGAAAGTGTTAATTCTTCTTCTAATAACCAATAATTGATAATATAGCTTTGCATACTCACCTCATATAAAAAATTTTTTCATTATTTGTGCTGATAAAAAAGAATAAGCCTCTAGTATATGCTTTTTTTCTATCTCATATGTCTGTTCTAAATCAGCAATTGATCTAGCAATTTTAACAAGTTTGATGACGCTTCTCATTGAAAGACTCTCTTTTTGCTCATATCGCCTTATAATATTTAAAGACTCAAAATTCAGGGATTCACCACCTAACGCGCTATTCTCTTTGTATTTTTCCTTCTTTATTAAAGTTCTATCTATTTGAAATGCTGTAGCAACTTTTATTTTTTCGTAAATATAATCTGAACTTTTGCCCTCTTTTAAATCCACTGATAAGTCTACACGATCCATCAAAACAGTCATGTCAATTCTATCTAGGATTGGCCAAGATAGCTTCCCCATATAGGACTTTATCGAAGAAACGCTGCAATTACAAAGACCCGACTTTGATAAAAAATGACCGCATGGACACGGATTCATCGTTGCCACAAGCATAAACTTTGAAGGGTATTCCAACGACCTACCTCCTCTTGACAATTGCACCTTACCACTAGACATCGGTTCTCTTAGTGACTCAATTGCATCTTTCTTAAACTCCCCCATTTCATCTAGGTACAATATACCATGATGTGCCTTTGAAATCTCACCTGGCAACACCCTCATACCACCTCCTACTAAGCCAATTTTACTAATAGAATGATGAGGGGATCTAAAGGGGCGCTTTTTAATCATACCTTTTACTTCACCTGCTGCAACACCATAGATCTTTGTCAACTCAATCCTTTCCTGTAAAGTAAGCGGTGGCATCACAGACTGGATACGTTCAGCGATCATGCTTTTACCACACCCAGGCGGTCCAATTAACAACAAATTGTGTCTACCAACCATAGCAATTTCCATTGCTCTTAGCGCATGACCTTGCCCTAAAACCTCATTGTAGTTGGCAGTTACCTCGCACGAATCGGAATTATCATCGATAAAATCAATTTTTCCTCGAACTTCTTCTACTTTTAGACTGTTCGTACTTAGGTCAGATACCAGTTCATTAAGACTAGAATAAGGATAGATTTCGACATCATCAATAAACTTAGCCTCACTTCGATTCTCAAATGGTAATACAATTTTTTTAATACCCGATGCTATCAAGCCTTCTATTAACGAAAGTACATTTGAAATCGGTTGTATATCGCCATTTAGAGCTAGTTCACCTATAAAACCATAAGCCTCGTATACACTATCCTTTAACGCATCTGTACATGCAAGTATACCTATAGCCAAAGGTAAATCAAGATGAGATCCTTCTTTTTTTAAATCTGCTGGATACAAATTCTGTACAATGCGATCATCAGAGAATTTGACACCGATAGATTTAATCGCTGAACGCACTCTCTCCTTTGATTCTTTAATAACCATACTCGGCAAGCCTACCAAAATATAATTTGGCATCCCTCTTAATATATGCGTTTCTATTTTTATTCCAAGTCCTTCAATCCCCCAGCTTACAGCTGTATTGATTTTGCTATACATACATCACCTCAATCATTTTCTAAAGGCCAAACATAGTACGAATAAAAAACGGCCAAATATTTTACTATTATTATTATATTATCCATAAATTTACATATTGTAAACAAAAAAAAGACATCTCTATCACCGAAAAGTCATACAGAATGTCAAATTTGTTAGTTTCTATTAAGAAAATATATTATCTATAAAATCAAATTGGAGGGCTTCATCTTGCATTTCTATACCTAAAAAAGATATTGAAAATGAAGTGTATTCGCTGAATTTTCCTTTCATTAAATAAGCCACTGATTTCTTTAAACGCTTTAATTTTAAAGTCGTTATTGATTCTCTCGCCGACCCATAATTCTGATTTGAACGGAATTTGACTTCCACAAAAAACAGCCGATCGTCCTTTTCCAAAATTAAGTCTACTTCTCCAAAAGGCGTAAATAAATTTCTAGAAACAAATTTATAACCTTCATTTTCAAGATAGTCAGCACCAAGTTGCTCATAAGTTGTTCCAATAGACCTTAAATTTTCTTTCAAAACGCCTCCTATTTTTTACGTTGATCAACGTTTGCGATAAATACCAACACTTCAGCAACTACTTCATAGAGTTCATAAGGTATTTGATCACCTACTTCAAGCTGCTTAAGTTGACTTGATAACTTCTCATCCTCATATATCGGCACATCATTTTCTTTTGCCGTTTTAATAATATTCTCTGCGACAACACCCACACCCTTTGCCACTAGACGCGGTGCACTATCGGCTTCAGGATCAAACTTAAGGGCATTTGCAATTTTTTTTTTCGTTTCTTGATCTTTAACCATCGCTACACCTTCATATCAAAACCATATTGAGTTGATGTATCTGACATCAATTCTTGAATCGGGTGACTTTCATTTCGCACTCTAAAACTCAGTTTAAATTTAAACTGACTAAATCGCTCTAATGCAGTTTCAAGTTCATTTCTCAATCCTTCAAATGTCTTTAAACTCGAATCCTCAACGAAAGAAAAATTGAGATCTATGTTGTTTTTATTTTTCTCAATCAAGCACCTAACTTCATCAAACTGCTTTGTATTTAAGGCAATTAAGACTTGAAATTGATCCAAACTTTCTTGGTTTTTCTTTTTCTTTCTATAATATAACTCAACCTGCTGGTTCTCCTTACCGATAGGCACTTGAATTGGCATGTATATCACTTGATCATATAATGGTTTTGAAAAACTAGACAGTTCCTTTATGAGATTAATTTCTGCTTTCGTTTCAGTAACGATCTTACCTTCAGACGCCATTTGTTTTGCCACCTGAATTAGTTTTTCCTCATCGGTCTGATCACTTTTCAAAATTTCTACAAATTCTCGAATCTTCTCTTCAGGAATCATATGGCGATTAATATCAGATACTAGCTTATTAATCATCTCTTTGACCGCCTCAGGCTGGTTAGCAATAAGCTGTGAGATCGCAACATTTTTTAGATTAAGCGTTAACTCGTTTTTTACAATCAAAGCATCCTCTTTGACGCCAAACTTTTCTAGTAAGGCTTTTACATTTTCAGCCCCAAGTCCAAGTTTACTTTGTAAAAGTTCAAATACTTTTACATTTTCCTGTTCACTTAATTCGTTGATTCCTGCTTGCATCAATCCTTTAGATGCATCCATACTGTTTTCTTCTAGTTTCATATTGCTAGAATGAAGAAGGGATGGTTCTATACCATTATTTAAAACACTTGAAGAACTATTTTGGTTAAAAACGTCCTCAGGCTTACCCTCACCTTTCGTTAGAACCAACATAGCACCTTCTATTAATCCATTTTCACCACTTGTTATATTTTGAATATTAACGCCAGTCACATTAGATGTAGAACTGTTTTGAATCAACTCATTATTTAAGACACTTGTATAATTGCTTGTATTATTATTTTGATTGAAAACATTTACTTCACCCAACTTGTTTGAAGAAACTGCACTTTCAGGTTGCGATGACATTAAATTGAGAACCAATTGTTTTAATGGGGTCTCAAGATCTCTAGAAAGATTGATTTGTCCGCCAGAGGACAATTCATTGAGTAAGGTTTTCACTTCGATTATCCCTTGGCGCATATTTTGAAAGCTCTCAGAATTTATAGGTAAATTTGAGAGCTTAAGCTGATTCATTATTTGAAGATTTTCAGAGTTAACAGGAATCCCTAACTTAGAAAGCAACTGTGCATCCGATGCAGATGCCATTTGTGTATCTTCTTTTATTACAGAAGCTAACAAAACACCCTCTTGAATATCATTTATCATAATCGTAAGCGTTTGTTGATCCACTAAATTAAGTTGTCCTACATTTAGCATAACTTTATTGCCGTTAAAAGCAAACCCAACTATGCCATTATCTGGGGTTCCTATGACCTTACCTGTTACCGTTTTTCCTACAAGTGATTGTAAATCGAGATTTTTTTGTATATTTACAGCATTTTGAACTATACTATTTTGCGTTATCCTCATAATTCAACCCCTTTAAGAAGCTTCTTCTATGCTCAGGCAAAATTCCATATTGTCTTATCGCTTGGTAATGCTGATCAGTTCCATAGCCTTTATGTGAAGCAAGTCCATACATTGGATACTTTTTATCCATCTCCTTAAGCATCCGATCTCTTGTCACTTTTGCTATAATAGATGCGGCTGCTATACTAACACTTCTTGAATCCCCTTTAATCAAGCTTTCTTGTGCAATAGAGATTTCATTCAATTTAACCGCATCAATTAACAAATAATCAGGTGATACTGTCATTGCCTCAATTGCTCTTTTCATAGCCAGTTTCGTAGCATTTAAAATATTAATCATGTCAATTTCTTCATGTGATGCGACGCCTACACCATATGCCACAGCCTGTGAAATAATCCTTTCATACAGAGCTTCCCGCTGTGTTTCACTTAATTTTTTAGAATCATCGATGCCAGTGATATCCATGTCTTCTGGTAAAACAACAGATGCAGCTACAACTGGTCCAATTAATGGTCCTCGTCCAGCTTCATCTAAACCAGCGATTACTTTATACCCACTGATCTTAGCTTGATTTTCAAATTCAACAATTTTAGCCAAACGATCTTGTTCCTTTTCATAGCCTGCAATTTGTTTTTCAACCTGGAATGCCATTTTATTGATGCTTTGACGAGAATCATTTTTTAAAGCTTCTAACCACAGATATTTTTCCTCAATAGGTGTACTTATAATTGCTGCTTTAATCTCTGAAACCTTCATATCATTTAATTGAGGTACTGATGTCATACGCCCTCCATCTTAGTTGTCTTTATTTGATTCTAGCTCTGTTTCTCTTAGTTCCTTAGCTGCAGCAATAGACTTAGGCGTTTCCAAAGTGATTTTACCAATTAAACCTTTTCTAAACTCATCGACGATTAGTCTAGAAGCCTTCTCTAAATCAACTTCATTTCCCTTGACCAAACACCCTCTTTTACGTCCAATCTCAGTCATAATTGCAACAGTATGATCAGGTTCTTCATCTGGTTCAATCTCTTGTAATTTATATCGGTCATTAAATAAATTTTCATAATCATCATTTAACAACTGTATCAAATGAAATGCGATTTCTTCAATATTAATTACTTCGTCTTTGATTGCCCCCGAGCTTGCAAGCTTAATCCCTGTGATATCCTCTTCAATTTTGGGCCACAAAATACCAGGGGTATCAAATAATTCGATCTCTTTATTGATCCGAATCCATTGCTTTCCTCTTGTAACACCAGGTTTGTTGCCTGTTTTTGCGGCATTTTTGCCTGCCAGTTTGTTAATTAACGACGATTTACCTACATTGGGTATTCCGACGATCATAACACGTATGGGTCTAATCAAACGACCTTGTCTCTTTGCTTTTTCTATAACATCAACCGCTAACAGCTTTGCTTCATTTACAAGCTGAGGAACACCTTCACCCGATAGCGCATTTATAGGAATCGCCTTTATCCCTTTATCGGCATAATCAGCAATCCACATACGTGTTCTCACCGGATCAGCAAGGTCAAATTTATTCAGAGCGACCAACCTCTTTTTATGTCCAATCAATGCATCAAATTGAGGATTTCGACTACTTATAGGAATTCTTGCGTCTAAAAGTTCGATTACAACATCCACCAACTTCAAATTGGCTTCAATTAAATCCTTCGTTTTTTTCATGTGCCCTGGATACCAGTTTATACTCATAATATCTCCTCTATTTCAATTAAAAAATCAATAAGGTAAGTTATTTATACGCTTATATCATTTTATCATAATATGCGTTTTTCTATACATTTCTATTATTTCTATCTACAATAATATATTAACTAAAGCCTTGTTCAATATTATATCAAATAAAGCCTTCTTTAATATTATATCAATTAACCTCACCCTAATTATAATATCCGTTAATCCACTTTAATATGGTCACGGTTAATCTATTTACTCTATATAAATCTAAAGGGACCTATATAGGTCCCTTTTGACTGCGTACAATTATCTTTTTTCTTTAACTTTTGCCGCTTTACCAACTCTGTCTCTTAAGTAATTGAGTCTAGCTCTTCTTACTCTACCTTCTCTTACTACTTCGATTTTCTCGATTTTTGGAGAATGTAATGGCAAAGTTTTTTCAACGCCAACACCGTAAGAAATTTTTCTTACTGTGAAAGTTTCAGCAACACCGCCGTTTTGTCTTTTCATGACAACGCCTTCGAATAACTGAATTCTTTCTCTTTTACCCTCTTTAACTTTTAAGTGCACTTTAATCGTATCACCTACATTAAATTGAGGAATATCATTTCTTAATTGTTCGTTATCGATAGTTTTGATGATATTTTGGTTCATATTAACTACCTCCTTTCCTCGTAGATGTTCTTAACGACGTATAACGCCAACAGAGGACCATCCGTAATACAACAATCGTTATTATATCATTAACACCCTAGGTTTACAAGATTTTTTTTATGATCTCGCGTACCTTTTTGCTATGATCACCTTTAATATATGTTTCAAACAAATCAGGACGTCTCTCTTTTGTAATTTTAAGTGCTTGTTCAAGACGCCAGTCATATATTTTTGCATGATTTCCGGATAAAAGAACCTCAGGTACCACGTTGCCATCATAATCTGTTGGACGTGTATAATGTGGGTACTCTAACAGTCCCATAGCGAAGCTTTCTTCCTCAGACGAATCTGAGTTCTTTAAAACCTCAGAAACCAACCTACTGACACTATCTACAACTACCATTGCAGCAAGCTCTCCGCCTGTAAGTACATAGTCACCGATAGATAGCTCTTCGTCAACGTAGTTGTCAATAAATCTTTGATCAACACCCTCATAATGACCACATACTAAGATGAGTTCATCATAGGTTGAAAGCTCAATCACTTTATCGTGTGTCAAAGTTTCACCTCGCGGCGAAAGATAAATCACGCGTTTCAAATGATTTTCCTCTACAACAATGCTTCTAAGTGCATCTTTCAATGGTTGAACAGCCATAACCATACCAGCGCCACCACCAAATGGGGCGTCGTCTACCTTTTTATGCTTATCCAAAGAAAAATCCCTGATTTGAATTGTATTCAGCTTAATCAAATCGCTTTGTGTTGCACGACCAATAATACTCGTCTGTTTAAAAGATTCAAACTGTTCAGGAAACAATGTCATAATGTGAAAGATCATTCCAACATCCCCTCAATCAAATGTACGATGATTTTTTTATTCTTGATATCGATCTTTTTTACGAACTCATCTACAACCGGCAACAAGAACACACCGCCTTGAACGCGGTTGATTTCATAAAGATCTTGAGCTGTGTTTTGAAGAACATCCTTTAACACACCTAGCTTTTCGCCTGATTCATCGTAGATTTCACAACCGATCAAATCGACGATATAGTGTCCTTCGCCATCATCAGGTGCATCCTGTCTTTCGATATAGACATTTTTATTAATAAATGCAGCAATCTGATTGATATCATTATAGTCACTGAATTTTACTAAAACCATGCCCTTATGCGCTCTAGCAGATTGCAGCTTATACTTTACTTTGCCAAATCCTTCTATATATAAATAATCAAAGTCAGCAAATTTTTCGATGTCGTCAGTATAGGGATAAATTTTAACTTCTCCCTTTATACCATGTGTATTTACAATTTTTCCGATATTAAAACAATTTTCCATTAAGCCTCCGCGGAAAAGTTCTTATGAAAATAGCTATTCTGAGAGTCTCAAAATAGCTAGTGTCATTCATTATTGTATAATCTCTACAACAACTCTTTTATTTTCTTTAGTTGCAGCAGCCTTGACAACCGTACGAATTGCCTTAGCGATCCTGCCTTGTTTACCAATCACCTTGCCCATATCTTCTGGAGCAACCTTAAGCTCAATGATAACTGATTGAGATCCCTCAACCTCTCTCACTTCAACGCTTTCTGGATGATCAACCAAGGAAGCCGCAATGATTTTTACCAATTCGCTCATTTAATCACCTCGTATGCTTACTTAGCTTCGTATACGCCATGTTTTTTGAAAAGCGCTTTAACGGTCTCAGTAGGTTGTGCACCATTGTTTAACCATTGATTTGCTTTTTCAACGTCAAGTTTAACTTGCTCACCTTCAGCAACTGGGTTGAAGTAACCGATTTGGTCGATGAATTTACCATCTCTAGGAGATCTAGAATCCGCAACAACAACTCTATAGAAAGGTTTTTTCTTAGAACCCATTCTTGTTAATCTGATTTTAACTGCCATTTTTTTCACCTCCTTAAATTTACCTTATCAATAACACCAGGTTTTCTGGCATTTAATTGCTTTATTTAGAAGAACGGAAATTTCATCCCGCCGCCTCTTTTCATTTTCTTTTCCATTCCGCCAAATTGCTTCATCATTTTTTTCGACTGATCGAATTGTTTGAGTAAGCGATTGACCTCTGAAACATGAACGCCTGCTCCTGCAGCAATTCTTTTCTTTCTGCTGCCGTTGATAATATCCGGATCGACACGTTCCTTTTTCGTCATAGATTGAATAATTGCTTTAGTTCTTAATAAGTCCTTGTCATTAACTTCAAGTCCTTTTAAAGCTTTGTTATTGTTCATTCCAGGAATCATACCTAAAAGATCACTGATTGAGCCCATCTTTTGGATCTGTTCCAACTGATCAAGAAAATCCTCCAAATCAAAAGATTGGGTTTTCATTTTCTTTTCAAGCTTCTTCGCTTTTTCTTCGTCGAAGTTTTCTTGCGCCTTCTCTATAAGAGATAAGACATCGCCCATCCCCAAGATACGAGAAGCCATACGATCTGGATAAAACTCTTCAATATCTGTTAATTTTTCACCGACACAAGCAAACTTAATCGGTTTACCTGTAACCGCTCTAACAGAAAGCGCTGCACCACCACGGGTATCGCCATCGAGCTTAGTTAAAATAACGCCACTTACTTCTAATTGGCTATTAAAATGCTCTGCTACATTAACAGCATCTTGACCTGTCATTGAATCTAGTACCAGTAAAATCTCGTTTGGTTTTACAGTTTCTTTGATTTCGATCAATTCTTGCATCAACGCTTCATCGATGTGTAAACGACCAGCGGTATCTATAATCACAACGTCATTACTAAATCTGACGGCATGTGCTAAACCTTGTTTTGCAATTTCTACTGGACTCACTTGATTACCAAGTTCAAACACAGGCACATCAACTTTTTCGCCGACAACCTTTAACTGTTGAATCGCAGCAGGTCTGTAAACGTCACACGCTACTAAAAGTGGGCGTTTACCTTGTTTTTTTAGAAGACTTCCAAGCTTACCACAAGTTGTTGTTTTACCAGCTCCTTGTAAACCTGCCATCATAATAACAGTAGGCGGTTTAGAACCAAAGTCAATTTTACTTTGTGTCTTACCCATTAAATTGGTTAACTCCTCGTTAACTAATTTAACCACTTGTTGGCCAGGTGTAAGACTTTTCATAACCGATTCGCCAATGGCTCTTTCAGTTAAAGTATTGATAAAGTCTTTGACAACCTTAAAGTTAACATCAGCTTCTAAAAGCGCTAATTTAACCTCTCTCATGGCGTCTTTTACATCTTTTTCAGTAAGTTTGCCTTTACCTCTTAATTGACTAAAGGCACCCTGTAGTTTTTCAGCTAAATTTTCAAATGCCACTCAATGCCCTCCTGTGTCACTCAATTTCAGTAAGCACAATCTTTTTAATTGTGTCTATGAGTTCGTTTGATCGAGTTGACTCATACTCGTTGATACATTCAAGAATTCTCTCAAACGCCTTTTGTTTATCAGAAAAGCGTTCGTATAGTCCAAGTTGTTCCTCATAATGTTCGAGGACTTTCTCAGTTCTCTTTATCGTATCGTGAACGGCTTGACGACTTATACTATGCACTTCTGATATTTCACCCAATGAGTAATCCATATTACAATACAAATCCATAATCTCATTTTGCTTATCTGTCAACATGCGACCATAAAAAGCATAAAGTGCATCTAATCTCATTTTTTTCTCAAACATAGTATCCTCACAAATTATAATTCATATTAGAGGGTGTGTCAAGCATTTTTGCTTTACATTTATTCTTAATATTAATTGAACAATGCCTCGACAAATTCATGAGGATCGAACGTCTGCAAATCCTCGACCGCCTCACCGACACCGATTAATTTCACAGGTATATTCAGCTCATGATTGATCGCCATAACAACGCCACCTTTAGCAGTACCATCTAATTTTGTTAAAACAATACCTGTAATATTAGCCGCTTCGTTAAAAACTTTAGCTTGTTGAATCGCATTTTGTCCCGTAGTTGCATCCAGTACCAAAAGAACCTCACGTTTTGCATCTGGATACTCTCTGTCAATGATTCTAAAAACTTTTGAAAGCTCATTCATTAGATTCACTTTATTGTGAAGCCTTCCAGCAGTATCGCAGATTAAAACATCAATTTTTCTAGCCTTTGCTGCCTGAATGGCATCGAAGATAACCGCCGCTGGGTCCGATCCTTCTGATTGATGAATCACATTAACGCCTACTCGATCTCCCCAAATCTTAAGCTGATCAATGGCAGCTGCTCTGAAAGTATCTGCCGCTGCTATTAATACTGATTTGCCTTCTGATTTAAGATGTTGTGCAATTTTACCGATCGAAGTGGTTTTACCTACTCCATTGACACCAATCACCATTACAATCGTTGGTACGTCGCCTACGTTAAATGGTTCGCTGTTGTTCTCCCTTAACATTTCTTCAACAACTTCCTTAAAAACGCCTTTAACTTCACTTGCATCTTTAACTTTTCTGATTCTAAGTGTTTCTCTAAGACGTTCTATTAGCTTATGTGTAGTTGGTACGCCAACATCAGCCATAACTAATATTTCTTCAAGTTCATCGAAAAGTTCATCATCGATTTCACCATAATTATTGAATAAGTCATCGATTTTATCCGTTATACCTTTGCGCGTTTTATCTAGACCCTCTTTAAGTTTATTAAAAAATGAAAATGCCATGGTGCCTCCTTAAATATTAGTTTACTTTTAATCCAGCTGCGCTGCAATATCTTCAAGCTTGACGCTTAAAACTTTTGAAATCCCGTACTCTTCCATCGTAACACCATAAAGTGTATCTGCAACTTCCATAGTCCCTTTTCTATGTGTAATGACAACAAACTGGGAGTTTTTAGCATACTCCTTTATAAAGTCGGCAAACCGATAGACATTGACGTCATCAAGCGCTGCTTCTATCTCATCTAAGATACAGAATGGCGTCGGTTTGGTTGAAAGAATCGCAAACAAAAGTGCGATTGCAGTTAAAGCTTTCTCACCGCCCGATAACAAATTGATGCTTTGTAGTTTCTTGCCTGGCGGCTGGGCAATAATCTCTATGTCACAGTCCAATAAATCATCATAATCACTTAAGAGGAGCTCTGCGTCACCACCATTGAAAAGATCTTTGAAGGTCGATTTAAAATGCTCATTAATCAAATCAAAATTCTCTTTAAACATAACAATCATTTTCTTTTCCAAATCGGCAATGATTTTCTCTAAATGACCAATTGCATCTAACAAATCTTTTTTCTGTTCTGTTAAGAATGTAAAGCGCGTCGAAACCTCTTCGTATTCTTTTATCGCATTTAAATTGACATTGCCCAACATCTTCAGTTCAGTTCTGAGTTGATTCATTTCAGATTTTTGATAAGGAACTTCCTCCACCTGTAGTGCTTCAGCAATGCTCATTTCATATTTTTCCCAAAGCTCAGTCACAACAGTATCCTTTTCAACTTCAAGCTTTGCGCGTTTCACTTCAAGTTTGTGAAGTTGCTCTTTCGACTCATCGTGTTTTGTTGACAAAGACTCAAGTTCTTTAGTTAAACCATTAAGATGTTTGTATTCGTCTTGTTTAAGTGCCATGTGATTGGCAATATTCAACTGTGCTTTTTCGATATTTGTTTTTAATTCTAATAAATTTTGACTTAATGTCTCAACTTGCTCTTCAAATATTTCCTTATGTTCATTAAACTCGAGGTTCTGCTTTTCGCGAATTTTCAAACGTTGATTAAACAACTCTGCTTCATCTTGAATTCTAAGAAGTTCTCTCTCCTTGAAGCCAAGTGACTGTTCAAGAGAAGCTTGTTTAAGCTTATTTGAGTTAATGCGCTCAACAATTTCTTTTAAGGATACTTCAAGACTCTCAACTGCTTCATCTGCATTAGATAACGTCGATTCAACCTGTGATACAGCTTCACTTAAAAGTTCAATGTCCTTTGTATTGCGTTCAATTGTGGCACCAGATTCATTTAATTCTTCTGTTAACGTGCTTAAATCATTGCTGTATTTTTGATAGATATCCTGTGAACTTGATGCTTGCTGTTCATAGTTTTCTAAAGTGTGTTCAAGGCGGACGATTTCCAGTCGCGTTTCATCCTGCTTTTCTCTAATCGATTTAGTAATCGCTTCATGTTCAGAAAGCAATCGTTGAATCTGCTCATTTTTATCGATTAAAACTGTTCTTTCGTCTCTTAATGAAAGAATGGTTTCACCCAATTCATTAATTCTTCTTTTTCTCCCAAGTATGTTCGATACTTTAGATCTAAATGAACCACCTGAAATCGCACCGCCAGGCGTTAAAATATCCCCTTGAAGTGTAATAACTTTATACTTTAAATTTTTGATACGGATCAATCGACTTGCGGTATCAAAATCCTCAACAATTAAGATACGACCTAAAAGAAAATCGGCAAGTATTTCAAGTTCACGATCGACAGTAACAAGATCTTTTGCAACACCAATAAAACCCTTTTCTTTCTTGGCTTTGGCGATCATATCTTCTTGCTGGCCTTTTTCTTCTAAATTTTCTATGGGTAAAAAAGTGACGCGACCCAAATCATTTTTTCTCAAGTAATCAATAGATCGTTTTGCATCGCTGATTTTTTCACAGACTATATTTTGAATGGCTCTACCAAGTGCAACTTCAATAGCAATCTCATACTTTTTAGGTACATCTAATAAAGTAGCCACAATGCCTATGATACCACTTTGATCTGGTAGGTGTTTTAAAATGTCTTTAACCCCTTTATCATAGCCATCATACTCTTCCTCGAGCGTTTTCAATAATTGATGTTCTGTTTCGCTTTGTGATAGTTCTGTACTGATTTTATCCAATGCTTTCGCATTCTCGCTGAACTCTTTTTTATTATACTCAACAAATTGAATGGCTTTTCCAAGTGACTCATTTAAGGTATCTTTGTTGACAAGTGCTGTTTCAAGAGCCTTTGTAACAACGACCTTATCACTTTCTGATTGCTCAATTAGGGTTTTCTGCGCTTCAATTTGAGCAGAAATCAGTTCGATTTTTTCTTGAAGTAATTGACCTCGTTTTACTAACGATTCATTTTCTTGTTTCTTGAGTTCAATTTGATTCAGTTGATCAATAACCGTTTTCTTTTGGTTGGCATTTTCTGACTTCTTTTCGCTTAAAGCAAACTCATTATCATTTAATTTTTCATTTAGCAAATTAAGTTCATTCACTAGAGTTTCCATTTCAGAATGAATCACTTGCTTTTCTTCTTCTAGAAGATCTATATTTCTTCTGATATTACTTTGATTTTGCTTAAGCTCATCAATCTCATCTTGCAATCGCTTGATGTTGATGCCAGTATTGGTAATCTTCTCATTAAGAAGTTCTCTATCACCTACAGTTTTACTCTCAAGGTTTTTAAGTTCATGAAAGTGATCTTCCAGTTCTCTAATTTCACGATTAAGCTCATATACTTTTTGATCTTTTTCATTATAAGACTGCTTATATGATAGCTGGCTGTCCTCTATTGCTTTTACAACATCTTGAAGTGTTTGAGTTTGAGCCATAATTTCCATTAAATTTTGTTCGCATACCATATATCGTTTTGCATAGTAATTAAGCTCGATACTTTTAAGTGTTTCAGAAAGATCTATGAACTTTTTAGCACGTTCACTTTCGTATTTCAAAGGCTCTACGCGATCTTCTATTTCGGTTAAAATATCTTCAACTCGAAGTAAGTTATCTGTGGTTGCCTTCAACTTCTTTTCAGATTCAAGTTTTCGTCCTTTATATTTAATAATCCCTGCTGCCTCTTCAAAAAGAAGGCGACGTTCTTCTTTGTTGTTGCTTAATATTTCGTCTATACGACCTTGACCGATGATAGAATAACCTTCTCTACCAATCCCTGTATCCATAAAGAGTTCTCGAACATCCTTCAAGCGACAAGGCATTTGATTAATGAAGTACTCGCTTTCCCCTGATCTGTGAACACGTCTAACAACTGTAATTTCATCATAATCAAGCGGAAAAAATTGACCACTATTATCAAAGGTTAATTTTACTTCTGCAAGTCCCAATGATTTTCTGTGCTTCGTACCGTTAAAAATAACATCTTCCATCTTGTTACCCCTTAACGTCTTCACACGTTGTTCACCAAGAACCCATCGTACTGCATCTGTAATATTACTTTTACCACTGCCATTTGGTCCAACGACACAAGTGACACCTTCTTTAAACTCTACTGTCGTTTTATCTGCAAAAGACTTAAAGCCTCTCATTTCAACTTGTTTTAAATACACAAAACACCTCTAAGTATAAAGTATTGTCATTTCAGTACGCTTTCCGACTGTTACGATTAGCTGATTAATTGATAGCTGATCATCTGTCTCAAAAAAAACGCTTTCGCCATAGCGACTTTTCAAGTTATATAAATTCCTCTTCTTTTGTCCAATGAGCTTTGAAAATGATTTGGGATGAACTTTAACCGTAATCAAAGAAGCCTCTTCATAAAGTTTTTCTATACTATTGATCACTAAATCCAAATAGTATTTTGACCATACGAGTTCACCAAATGCTGGGTGAAATGGACCAGCAATTACATCACCGTCAAAATCAATAAGGTCAGTTCGCTGTAGACCAATCCTGATCACATCGATATCTGCACTGATAAACTCAGCCAATGCCCAAGCACATAAAGTTACTGCTCGTTCTAACGACATTGTTTCATATGCATTATCGGCATATCTAACCGCAAGTTCAGTTAAGTTGACAACTAACGTCGGATATAGTCTTACACATTCAGGCTTTAATTTAATAGCTTTTCTTACGGAACTTTTAAATTTTTCATCCGTATCGTTTGGTAGACCTAACATAAGTTGAATACCAAACGCAATATTTGCATTTGCAAGCATCTGAACCGCATCGTATATTGCCTTTTCGTTATGTCCTCTTTTACTTGTGCTTAAAACGACATCATCAAAGGATTGACAGCCCAGTTCTACCAAATCCACTTCATAACGCAACAATCGATCGATGGTTATAAGGTCTATATAGTCCGGTCGAGTTGACAACCTAATTTTATGGATCTTTCCTTCTGACTTCAATTGCTTTGCAACGCTTAGATACTCAGTTTGTAACCTCACATCAATCCCTGTAAAGCTGCCACCGAAAAAAGCGAGCTCTATCACGTCTCGCTTCATTGTTTCAATATAACGATCAACATAACTGTATAATTCTAAAGGCTTTAAGGCCTCAGTAACACCATTAATTTTTCTCTGATTGCAGAAGACACAGTCATTTGGACATCCCATGTGAGATACAAATACAGGAATGATACCAACACTATTTTTCATCAGTTGCTAACCTCAGCAGACCTTGCTTTGCAGCTTCTTGCTCTGATTCCTTTTTACTTCTACCTGAACCGATGCCGATTACTGTATCGTTCAACTTGACTTCAGTAAAAAAGATTTTTGCATGATCTGGACCTTCTTCTCTAACGATATCATATTTTATACGATTCCCTTTTTGAACTTGAATCACTTCTTGAAGTCGTGTTTTATAATCTACAAAAAGCTTTCCTTGTACCGCATCGTCTATGGTGTTTTTTAATTGCTTTAACACGAAGGCTCTCGCACATTCCATTCCACCATCTAAAAATATTGCTGCAATTA
>DJWQ01000044.1:20110-31517 GCA_002441045.1 Firmicutes bacterium UBA6226
TGACCTTCTTCTAACTGAAGATAGTGACTGAATATAAACTCGCTAATAATTATACCTAAAACAGAATCTCCTAAAAACTCAAGTCTTTCATTGTTTTTTAGTTTTTCTTTTTTATTCTCATTAGAATATGAGCTATGTGTCAATGCTCTTGTTAGATAATGCGATTCCTTAAAATTGTAGCCAATCAACGCTTCGATTTCTTTAATTAAAACATCCATAGTATCATCCTTTCTTTCTCAGAATGCTCAGCATTCAATTTTGATATGAAAGGGCACTTAAATATACTATTACATCGTGAAGTTATTATTACGTCATAATATATTTAAACGACCTTTGACTGATAGGCACACTTCTTATTTTATAATTTTGAGCCATAAAAAACAATGATTTAATTAAAAATAAAACGCCTATCACAATATAGTTATCAAGACCTATATGTGATAGGAGTTATAATTTGATTCTCTCTTTGAATTTTATTTATTCATTAACCTGAACTTTATCTGTTGGGACCTTAATTAAAATTAAACCACCTATGATAAATAGAATGACGATGCTTAAAACACCATAATTACTCTTTCCTGTAACATAAGTGACAAAGCCCATAAGCAAAGGTCCCATAATTGCGGCAAACTTACCAAATATATTAAAGAATCCAAAGAATTCATTTGATTTATCTTTTGGAATTAACTTTGCGTAATACGATCTACTAATCGCTTGAATACCACCTTGAACAAGGCCAACTAAAATTGCTAATATCCAGAAATCCAAAGTCGTTTTCATGAAAAATGCGTAGATACATATTAAGGTATATATACCGATCGCTACATAGAGCATCGTTTTACCTTTAAGCTTTTCAGCCAATTGTCCAAAGATGATTGCAGATGGAAAGGCAACAAACTGAGTTACTAATAAGATAATCAAAAGCATATTATCGCTGACACCTAAATCAGAACCATATGACGTCGCCATTTTAATAATCGTGTCCACACCATCAATGTAGAAAAAATAAGCCAATAAAAATAAGAATGCAGGTTTATGAAGCTTTATGTTTTTAAATGTAATTGCCAAACGCTTAAAACTGCCAGCTACAGGATTTTTTTCTCTTGGAATGCCATATTTTTGGTCGACGTTCTTCGTCATAGGAATACTAAAAGCAAACCACCAAACAGCGGTTAAAACAAAAGCAATTTTAGGTGTTGTATATCCCCCAAAGGGCAAAATACCTTGTTGACTTAATAAGATAATTGCCATAGCAATGATAAAAGGAATCGTACTGCCTATATAGCCAAGTGCATAGCCATATGTGGATACCCGGTCCATTCGATCATCATCAGTGACATCCACTAAAAACGCATCATAAAAAACATTGCTCCCAGAAAAACCAATAGCCGTTATGATATAGACAAACAAAAGCATCAGCCATTGTGATTCAGGTACGAATCCAAGAACTAAGTTAGCAGTAACCCCCAGAGCTAAAAAAATCATAAAAAAACGTTTCTTAAACCCATAATAGTCAGCCAAAGTACCTAAAATCGGTGATAGTACTGCTACGAGAAGCGATGCGATAGAATTTGCAAATCCCAAATACGCAGTGGATTGACTTGCAGTTACCCCCATATCTGTTGCTGCCGCTTTAAAGTAAAGCGGAAAAACAGTTGTCGTTACAGTCATTGTATACGCTGAGTTCGCCCAATCGTACAATGCCCAACTGCGTTCTTTTTTAGAATATTTCATAAAGCCCCCTCGTTTTTATATGACTTTACTCTTCTTTTGTTCGATTCATATTAATATTAAGTTAAGTTTGACCTCGGATTATCTTTTGTTTTATACTTTGGTATAATCTATATTTCGTCTTGTAACTACTCTTCGTCTTCTGATTCGCCAACAGTTGCTTTTGGAAAATCATTCACTTTTTCTTTTATTGCGTCTACTAATTTGCTATCGATTCCAATTTGAGCATACTTAATCGCGTTCATAAAAGCTTTTGCATTGGACGAACCATGCGCTTTAACCACTAAACCACCAAGTCCCAAAAGTGGCGCACCACCATATTCCGAATAGTCGAGCATTTTCTTAAAGTCTTTTAGGTTGTTCTTAAGGAGAATACCGCCTATTTTCCCGATGGTATTTTTCATAATTTGCGTTTTTAAACCACCAACTAAGGACAACGCAACCCCTTCTGTTAGCTTAAGAATGATGTTTCCAGTAAAACCATCAGCGACGATAACATCTACGTTACCACTAGGCACATCTCTACCTTCTACGTTCCCCACGAAGTTTAGATCGGTTTCCTTTAAAAGCTGATGCGTTTCAATATAAAGAGGTGTTCCCTTTGTTTCCTCTGCACCGATATTAACCAAGGCTACTTTAGGATTTTGAATACCGATAACTTTTTCAGCATACATACTTCCCATATAGGCAAACTCAATTAAATTTCTAGATTTACATTCTGCGTTTGCGCCTGCGTCCACAAGTACAGATGCACCATTCATCGTTGGATAAATCGTACATAAAGCAGGACGACTAATGCCTTTGATTCTGCCTACTTTTAACAGACCACCTGCTAAAAGTGCACCCGTATTACCTGCGGATACAAATGCATCTATATCGCCTTTTCTAAGTGCTTTCAAACCAACAACCATCGATGAATCTCCTTTGGTCTTTATTGCTTTAACCGGTTTGTCATCATTTTCTATCACTTCAGTTGTATGGACGATCTCAATACGATTTTTGTCATACTTGTATTTACTAAGCTCGTTATTAAGTTTTGTTTCATCACCGTAAATCACGATTGTACTTTGAACTATACTAAGTGCATCTATTGCACCCTTTACAGTTTCCAAAGGTCCATGATCGCCACCCATACCATCAAAACCAATTTTCATGCTACACCTCAATATTTTAAAGAATAATTTATTTTCTTTAATGATAAATAAAAATAGTAAAAAAGGCAATAGCCTAACGACTATTGCCTTTTGCAAGAAGCTCATGCCTCTTATTATTTCGCGTCTCTGCTGTGGTAATATCCACACTCAGCACATTCTCTGTGTGATACATTTGCCGCTTTACATTTTGGACATTCGATAATGTTTGGAGCAGTCATTTTAATGTTAGATGCTCTTCTCTTATCTCTTCTCGCTTTACCTATTTTACGCTTAGGTACTGCCATATCTTAACACCTCCTTAATCTAAGTGAATAAATTCTTAAGTGCCTCAAGTCTCGGGTCAATTTTCTTTTCATCACACTCACACATACCATTGTTAAGATCTTTTCCACAATGAGGACAAAGTCCTGCACAATCTTCATTACAAAGTATTTGTAGTGGCAAATTTAAAGTTATATCTTCTTCTAATACAGGGACCAAATCTAGTTTGCCATCTTGAATCAAAATCAGATCTTCCTCGTCATCTGTCTCAAGTGATGTTGTTAAGAGTCGCTCTACTGTATTCTGAAGGTTAACATTAACGTCTTTTAAGCATCTGTGGCATTCGAAAACCAATTCTCCAGAATAAGAGAGGGTTAATTCATAGCGTTTATCCAGTTTTCTGACACTTCCCGAAAATTGAATAGCCGATGCGTTCACACACTCAATTGACTCTAAAAAAGACTTGTCAAGTTCTAAACTTGACTCAAAATCCGATTGATTCTGAAGTCCTTTAATAACCTTTAAAAGTTCAAGGATCATAATTTCACCTCTTCAATGCAACATTAACATTATAATTATATCGAAGAGGTTTGTCAAGTAAAACTACTTAACTAATTCTAAAGTATCTCTAGCAATGGTTAATTCTTCATTTGTAGGAACAACCATGATTTTAACTTTTGAATCATCAGTACTTACGACAGCTTCTTTACCTCTTACTTTGTTTTTAGCAGGATCAAGGACAGCACCCATAAATTCAAGGTTCTTACAGATCTCTTCTCTACTCTCAGCACCATTTTCGCCTAATCCTGCAGTAAATACGATTGCATCTACGCCACCTAATACAGCAGCATAAGCAGCAATGTATTTTCTTACGTTGCTATGGTAAATATCAAGCGCTAAGATTGCTCTTTCATTACCTGCCGCTGCAGCTTCTTCAATATCTCTAAAGTCACTGCTTACGCCAGAAATACCAAGAACACCAGATTTTTTGTTCATGATGTCATTCATTTGGTCTAAAGTTAAGCCTTCTTTACCCATGATATAAGTTACGATTTGTGGATCGATATCACCACATCTAGTCCCCATTACAAGGCCTTCAAGTGGTGTAAAGCCCATTGATGTATCCACTGATTTACCACCGTCGATAGCAGCAAGCGATGCACCATTACCTAAATGGCAAGTGATGATTTTTGTATCTTTAAGATCTTTGCCTAGCAATTCAGCAGTTCTTGCAGATACATATCTGTGGCTTGTTCCGTGGAAACCATATCTTCTTACGTGATCTTTTTCATAGTATTCGTAAGGAAGGGCATATACATATGCACTTTTTGGCATCGTTTGGTGGAATGCTGTATCGAAGACAGCAACATTTGGAATACCTGGTAATAATTCTTCGATTGCTCTAATACCGATGATGTTTGGCGGATTGTGAAGTGGTGCAAGCTCGATACACTCTTCTAGTGCTGCCATAACTGAGTTGTTGACAACTACAGATGCACTATATTTTTCGCCAGCATGTACAACACGATGACCTACGGCATTGATTTCTTGAAGTGATGCGATTGCGCCATGCTCAGCATGTACGATTGCATCTAGCACTTGAGCAAGTGCTTCTTTGTGATCCTTCATAGAAACTTCGATTGTTTTTTTATCTTTCCCCTCTACTTCATGCTTTAATCTAGAGCCTTCAATACCTATTCTCTCTACAAGGCCTTTCGCTAAAACACTCTCATCTTTCATATCAAATAATTGATATTTAAGTGATGAGCTCCCACAGTTGATAACTAAAACATTCATTAATTGCCCTCCTTGAATATATATATCATATGATATAGTAAATATAGTGATTTCGGTCATACATATATATTATAATGTAATTGAATGAATTTTCAACACTAATAAAAATTATTCGTGAAAAAAACAAACAGCCCTTGGAGGTCATATGAAGATTGTTGGCATCGTTTCGGAATACAATCCCTTTCACAACGGTCATGCCTATCAAATAGAACACACAAAAGAACAGCTACAAGCCGATGGCGTCATTGCCATAATGAGTGGTCATTTCGTCCAACGTGGAACACCTGCAATTTTTGATAAATGGACGCGAGCAGAAATGGCAGTTGCATCTGGCGCTAATCTCGTATTAGAACTACCAACCTATTACGCAACCTCTAGCGCAGAAGCTTTTGCTCATGGCGCTGTGAAACTCTTAGATGCCACAGGCGTTGTAACACACATCTCATTTGGATCCGAAAATGATGATCTAGAGCGTCTCAAATCTATTGCCTATATCCTATCAGATGAGTCAGATGCATTAAAAGATAAATTAACGGCTTATATGGAGCAAGGCAACACCTTTCCTAAAGCGAGAGAACTAGCATTAAAGTCGCTCTTTCCAGATCTTTTAGAAGATTTTAATATGAATCAATCCAATGCTATCTTAGTCATTGAATATTTAAAAGCCCTCAATCGACTTAAGTCAAGTATAAACCCCTTTATCGTCAAAAGAAAGGGGCGGGGCTATCACGATACTGCATTAGACGATCGTTTTGCAAGTGCAACTGGTATACGTGAAGGGGTAAAAACAGGCAAAGCAATTAACCGATATATGCCAGATGCAGCCTATCAAATTTTTTCAAAGACAAAGTACAATCCAGTATTTATGGAACATTTAGAATTGCCACTGCTATATAAAATTAAATCCTCTTCATTAGATGATCTTTCTCAGATCAGAGAAATGACAGAAGGACTTGAGCACAAAATTCACAAACTTGCACCTGCTCTAACATCTTACGAAGCACTCTTTGAAGCACTTAAGTCTAAGCGATATACACATACTAAAATCAGCCGGCTACTGCTTAACATATTGTTAGATATTAAAGAACCGTTTCAGTTCTATGATGAGGATCACTACTTTAGAGTTTTAGCTTTTGATGAAGTTGGACAAAAAATCATACGTCAAATCAAGAAAAATGGGTATTATCCTTTAATAACAAATATCAATACCTACAAAAGAGAAAATGCTTTGCTCAATCTTGATCTTAAAGCAACAGATATTTATTATCTTTCTCAAGATGATGTGATACATCGTAAAGGTGGACTAGATTATTTGAAAAAACCCTATATACACAGGAGGCATGATGAAGAAAATATTTAATAATGGTTATGTGCGTTTGGTCGATACCATGGGTAGCGATTTGTCTGTCGTCAACTCAGCTAGAGTTAGTTTTAATAGAGCAACAGAAACCCTTAGACCTGAGGATGAAAAACTCATAACTTATCTCGCAAAGAATGATCATACTAGCCCATTTAGACATGCAACTTTACAGTTTGAAGTCTATGCCCCCCTCATGGTAGCGCGTCAGTGGTGGAAATATATTATTGGTTCTTCGCATCAAGATCCATTTACCGCATGGAACGAATCAAGTAGACGATATGTTACTGAGGAAATCGAATTTTATATACCCGAAGCGACAGACTGGCGAAGCAAACCAGAAAACTCAAAACAAGGCAGTGGACCTAACTTAGATGAAAAAATCGGTGGCGAAGCTTTAGAACGCTTACTCGCCCAGATTCAATCTGGTATGGCCAATTACGACTGGGCGATTGAATCAGGCATAGCAACTGAACAAGCTCGTCTCTTTATTCCTAGTGCTTATGGTTTGATGGTTAGATGGTACTGGACTGTTTCATTACAAGGCGTCGCTCACTTCTTGTTACAAAGAACCGATGATCACGCTCAATATGAAATCAGACAATATGCAGAAGCAGTAAAAGAACTTGCTTTAGATAAATTCCCAGTTTCGTTAGATGCATTATTAAAGCATTTATAATAAAATAAACCTGTATTCAACTTCCGTTAAGAAATTTGAATACAGGTTTTTAATGTTTAATTCTACTAGATACTTATTATTTCCTAAACAACTTAAAATAACGACGATCACTTTCATAAAAACGACATTTAATTAACACGATTTTCTATTTATACTCCTCAAGCTCTTCTATATTTTCACGTACAGTATGAAGAATTTTTGAAAGATTCACTTCAACACGTCTCATGATATCTTCCGCATAGTCATAAGAACCCGTTCGAATTCCCTCAGCCTTTTCTTCAGCATCAGTTAAAATTTCTTGAGCCTTCATTCTAGCTTGTCTTACGATTTCATGTTCATTAACCAACTCTTTAGCTCGATTGGTTGCATTAATTAAAATTTCTGTTTCTTGTGCTTTTGCTGTTTCAACGATTCTTAATTCCTCGTGGCGTGCATTATTAACGAGTTCGTCAGCGATTTGTGTGGCTTCTTCAATGATTTGAGACTTTTGTGATTTAATGAATCTAACTTGTTGATATTCATCAGGCAACATCATATTAATGTCCTTGATGATGCTAAGGAATTCCTGACGATCTACAAGAATCTTTCCCGTAAGAGGCACAGTAGGTGAAGCCTCAAGCTTATCTTCAAATTCTTCTAGCAATTCTAATACTCTTAGTTCTAATTCCTGAATTTTACTTGTGCTCATTTGAACCTCCCAACTTTTTATTTATAGCCGCTTTAACTTCTTCATTGACGAAATTTGTAATATCGCCACCAAAGCTTGCGACTTCTTTTACGATACTGGAACTTAAGTACATGTAATCTGTTCGCGTCATGATAAATACCGTTTCAATCTCACGGCACAGCTTTTGGTTAACGCTTGCCATTTGAAATTCAGCTTCAAAATCTGAAATAGCCCTAAGGCCCTTAACCAACACGCGAACGTCGTTGTTTCTTAAGTAATCAACTAAGAGCCCTTCATGACGATCTATTTCTACGTTAGGTAAATGCTGAGTCGATTTTTTAAGCAGTTCAACACGTTCATCCACATCAAACATGGGTTTCTTATTGTGATTATACATAACTGCAACGATTACTTTGTCAAAAATTTTACACGATCTTTCTATTATATCTAAATGACCTAATGTAACTGGATCAAAACTCCCTGGATAAACTGCAACTTTCATTAGAGCCTCCTAAATACAGTAACGCCAATTTTACCATATTTCTTTTCTTTAATTACTTCTAAGTTCTCATATTCCCATTCGAGATCTGTATCTCCAATAGCATGTTCAACAACCACTAATCCATTTTCACTGAGTAAGTTATGCATCGCGATTTTTTCAAGTGATTGTTTGACATGCCCCTTATTATATGGCGGGTCCATCATAATAATCTTATATTTATTTGCGGTTTCTTTGTCTAGAAAACCATACACTTCAGACAAGACAGTAACTGCGTTTGCAGTTAATTTAGTTTTATCTAAATTTTTCTCAATAATTGACATGGCCGACTTGCTTTGTTCTACCAAATAAACACGACTTGCTCCTCTGCTTAACAGTTCAATGCCAAGTGCACCTGAGCCCGAAAACAAATCTAAGCAAACAGAATCATAAATATAGGGTTGTAGCATACTAAAAACGGCTTCCTTAACTCGATCAGTCGTCGGTCTTGTATCTAGCCCTTCTAAAGCATTTAAAACGATACCTCTTGCACTTCCTGATATGACACGCATTCTTTCATCCTTTAATATATAGTAACACTTCATTATAACACTTTATAGATAGGTTTCAAAATCAAAATTTGAAATCTATCGCCTTATTTCAATAGGTATAAGGCACTAAAGCGTAAACCATTTTTCAAGGTTGTTATTCTGTTTTTGGATGAGCTCTTTAAATTCAGTATTTCCCATTTGATATTCATCAATAACGATTCTAATATGCTTTTGAACCTCTGATAATATGTCTTGATGTTTTATCAAATTCGCCAGTTTTAGTTCTGGAATACCATGCTGTCTCAAACCAAAAACCTCACCAGGACCACGCAATTCTAAGTCTTTTTCTGCCACCACAAAGCCATCACCCGAATTAACTAATGTCTCAACACGTTCCTTTGAAGTAGAAGATAATTTGTCACTCAAAAGGAAACAGTAGGATTGTTCATCGCCTCTGCCGACGCGGCCTCTTAGCTGATGTAGTTGTGAAAGTCCAAATCTTTCTGTATTTAGGATTACCATCATCGTCGCATTAGACACATGTATACCAACTTCTATAACTGTGGTTGATACTAAGGCTGCAATTTCACCAGACTTAAACTGGTGCATGATTTCATCTTTCTCTATCGCCTTCAATTTGCCATGAATCAGTCCAACCTTATGCGGTGAAAGTTTTAGCTTTAATTCTTCATATAGCTCTTCAGCGGACTTTAAATCCATTGTTTCTGATACTTCAATGAGCGGACAGACGAAGTAGGCTTGTCTACCCTCATTCAATTTTGAAACTATAAAATCATACATTTCGGATTGCTTTGACTTACCAACAAAATGCGTCTTGATCGGTTTTCGTCCACTTGGCATTTGACCTATAACAGAGACGTCCATATCTCCATATATAATCAACGAAAGCGTTCTTGGGATAGGTGTCGCTGACATAATCAACGCATGAGGTCTTAATGACTTTTGGAGTGCTGAGAGTCTTTGTCTAATGCCAAATCGATGTTGTTCATCTGTAACGACTACCCCCAGTTGTTTAAATTTTACATCTTCTTGTAAGACAGCGTGTGTGCCTATGATGACACTTATTTCACCTTCAGATATTTGCGTTTTGATCCGCTTCTTTTCTGAATTTGTTATGTTTGATGTTAAAAGACAGCTTCGAATCTCCGGATATAACTTGATAAAATTCTCATAGTGCTGCTCTGCAAGAAGTGTTGTAGGTGCCAACAAGATACTCTGATATCCGTTCTCATGGGCAGCCAATAAAGTTAAAAAAGCGATAACCGTCTTGCCAGAACCTACATCCCCCTGAACCAGGCGGTTCATACTGTAACCGCTCTTTAAATCTTCACAAATTTCGAGCATTACTTTTTCTTGTGCTTCCGTTAATTGGAAAGGCAATCTCATTTTATAATCATTTAGCCGTTCCAATGAAAACGAAGGTAAGTTGGGCTTGTGATAATTGAGTTTTAATAGCATCAAACGCAATTGCAAGAAAAACAATTCCTCGTAAACCAGTCTTTTCTTCGCTAATTTATAATTTTCACGCGATGATGGAAAATGGATCTCTTTAAGCGAAAATTTTAAAGAAGATAAGTTAGCAAGCTTTATTAACCCCTCTGGAAGCGTTTCCTCCAGCTGGTTGAGGCAATAAGATAAAACTTGTCTATGAATGGCTATTAACTCAGTTTGTGTTATGCCATTGGTCGAATTGTAAACAGGTACTACACTTAAAAATTCTTTATTAGTTAGCGGAGCATATTCAGGTTGCATTATTTTAAAATTTGGTCCATTTTTCTCAATTTTTCCATAAAAGAAATATCGGGATCCCTCTTCAAAATGACTTAAAATGTATTGCGCATTAAAAAAGACAATCTCACCCGTATAGTAATCAGATCGTACATCTAACAGAAGCATTTCCTTTCTAGTTTTAGCGATATACTTCGTTCTTTTGCGAACAACGATCCCTTCAATCACTTGAACATCGCCTGAAGTAATATCAGATACCTTTTTTACTGTCCTTCTGTCTACATATCTAAAGGGATAGTCAAACAAAACATCATTATAAGTTTCAAGACCGAGTTTTTTTAGTCTTTGTGCTTTTTTTTCACCGACGCCTTTCAAGAGCGTTAAAGGTTGTTTAAACAAATGCCACCTCATTATTAAAAAAACAGCAAGGCTAAGCAAATAAGCTTATTTGCAAGTCTTGCTGTTTGACTCAATTACTATATTTTTTACTCAATTGAAAAAACATAATAGTATACAGGTTGTCCACCTGCGTACATATCCACTTCTAAATCAGGATATTTTTCTTCGATTAATGTAACTACCTTCTCTGCATCTGCTTCAGTCACATCAGAACCATAATACACTGATAAGATCTCAGAATCAGCACCTATCGTATTTCCAATCGCTTCTAATATAACATCCTCAATTGACTTTCCTACGCCTTTGATATCGCCATCAGAAACTGCAAGATAATCGTCTTTCTCGATTGTTAAATCATTAAATGTCGTATTTCTCACAGAATATGTGATTTGGATGGTCTTTACTGTACTTAAGCTTGCTAGCATCGCTTCATAGTTTTCTTCAGCAGAAACGTCTCTATCAAATGCTAACATAGCTGTGATACATTGTGGCATCGTCTTTGAAGGAATCACATATACATCTTTATCTGATAATTCCTTTGCTTGATTTGCAGCCATAATGATATTGCTATTATTTGGGAATAA
>DJWQ01000045.1 GCA_002441045.1 Firmicutes bacterium UBA6226
GTTTTTTGTATGCAAATTCCAATTGTTCGTATAAAATAGTTTTATGATAAACAACATGTTGTGAAATTATAATTATATGTTTATCAAGGAAGTATTAGAATAGAACTTGGGGGAAACATGCAATTAAAAAAATCAATGAAATTGAGTACGCATATTTATATTGCTATTTCATTAATCGTATTGATATTAATGCTCATATCGAGTATAACGATTGGTGTGTTTGCAGGTAATTCAATGCGTACAAAAGTGGAACAATCCTTGTCTGAAACAGCCTTTCACATGGCTGATAAGATGGATCAGTTCATGTGGTCGAGGTCAGGAGAGCTTTATACGATTTCTGAACTTGAACCGATGAAAACACTGGATCAACCTGAGGAAGTAAGTGCACTTTTAAATAGCTTAAAGCTTCAGTTCCCATCGTTTTCTTGGATTGGCGTTACCGATGTTAATGGAATTGTAATAGCAGCGACTGATGATGTTCTGAAAGGTGGCGATATCTCTCAAAGACCTGTCTATCAAGAGGGGATAAAAGGAGGGTTTATCGGTGATGTTCATGAGGCGGTGATGCTAGCAAATTTGCTTCCCAATCCTACTGGAGAAGTTATGCAATTTGTGGATATTAGCTTTCCATTAACCGATCATAGCGGCAATATTATAGGCGTAATTGCGGCACACTTGAGCTGGGATTGGGCGAGAGAGGTAGAGGCAACAGTACTTGAACCCATCAACAATGATCAAATTGAAATCTATGTTGTAAGTGCGGTAGACGGTAGCATACTTTTAGGTGATGCTTCTAAAATTGGTCAAGTTTATGAACGTGATAACTGGAGATATATTGAAGCCAGTTCTATTGCGGACGGCTATTTGAATTACAGTGGCCTCAATTGGACGGTTTTTGTAAGACAAGATAAGGCAACAGCCTTAAGTAGCGTACGTAATCTGCAGTGGGTGATTTGGTCGATAGGTGTTATTTTATTTGTTGTCTTTGTTATACTCGGACGTTATTTTGGTAAAGCCATTACAAGACCATTGGTGGTTCTTATTAAAGCACTTGATCAGGCGAGATTTGGTGAAAAGCCTTCACTACCAACCCATAAAGGTGTTTTAGAAATTGAAAAATTATCTGAGACATTACATGAATTGTTCGATGCCTTAAATATCAATATGGCGACGATTAATACACTTGAAAATGTTGCCAATACAGATAGTTTAACTGGTATAGCAAATCGTGCAGGACTGAAATCTTACTTTGATCAAACAACGAGACATTATAAGCAGTTATCTGTCCTATCTATTGATCTAGATGGATTTAAACAGATCAACGATCAGTATGGACATGAAGCTGGCGATTATGTACTCTGTGAAGTTGCCGAACGACTGCAGATGACCATCAGAGATCGTGAAATCGTTGCAAGAATCGGTGGTGATGAATTTGTAATTTTACTGATCCCAAATGAGACGCCGCTAGATTTAGGTTCGCTAGTAGCAAGAAGAATCATTGATGTTATCAATAAGCCGATCATTTATCATTCGTTCTCTTTACAAGTAGGCTGTAGTATTGGCTGTGCCACTTGGAATGAAGGCGAAACGATGAAAGAAGCCATTCAAAGATCGGATGAAGCACTCTATCGTGCAAAGTCATCAGGAAAAAATAAGTTTGAAAACTAAGTAGATATTTCACAAACAGATATATATCGAAACAGTATTAAACGTCCGCCAGTCGCGGACGTTTATTTATTTTTTATCTACTTTTTTTCTGAGACATATGTTACATAAAATTAAATTACAAATCGTCCTAATTATTTATGGTTATGTTTTTTTATGTGTAATGGCTTATTAAAAAAATTGAACACTGACTTTAAAATGTTGTAAATAAAGCGATTTAAAGCAATTATTTATATAAAAATTAATTTTTATTTGAAATTATAAAAAAAGTAATTGATTATTCAGAAAATACAGATTACAATAAGTTTCATATTTGAAAGACAAATTAGTCCGCCGTAGAAAGACACTGTTTGTTAGGATACAAGGCGGAGATAAAAGAGAGGGGAATTTCATATGAAAAAAAGATTAGCATTAATAATGGCTATGGTTATGATTCTAAGTTTGGCTTTGGCAGGTTGTTCTAAGTCTGAAGCAGACAGTGTTATCAAGTTGGGGGTAATCGGACCTATGACTGGCGATTACAGCATGTACGGTACCGCAGTTGCTGAAGGTGCAAAGTTAGCTGCTAAAGAAATCAATGCAGCTGGTGGTGTAAATGGTGCAAATATCGAAATCATCGATTATGACAGTAAAGGTGATAAAACAGAAGCAGTTAATGCTTACAATCGTTTAAGAGATCAAGATGGCATTAAGGGCTTAATTGGGGGAACATTTAGTGGTGAAACTTTAGCGATTAAAGAAATCGCAGTTGGCGACAATATGCCTGTGTTGTCACCTACAGCGACACATAACGATGTCACTTTGAATGCTTCAAATGTATTTAGAGCATGCTATACAGATCCATATCAAGGTGCAACTGCTGCAAAATTTGCAACAGAGCAGTTAGGTGCTAAAACAGCTGCAGTACTTTATAACATCGAAGATGCTTATTCAGACGGTTTGGCAAATGCATTTAATACAAAGTTTGCAGAAATTGGAACCGTAACGGATTTCGAAGGTTACACAACTAAAGATGCGGACTTCAAAGCCGTATTAACTAAAATTGCAGATAAAGACCCTGACGTAATCTTTTTACCTGATTACACAGCTAAAGTTGGCGTTATTCTTTCACAAATTAAAGAGCTTGGTATCGATGTTATCGCGATTGGTGGCGATGGCTGGGATGGTATAGAAGCCGATTATGCTGATGTAGCTGAAGGTCATTACTTTGCAAATCACTATGCAAAAACAGATAGCGCACAAATCGTACAAGATTTTATAGCTGCTTATGAAAAAGAATATGGCAAAACACCGAGTGCACTTGCTGCTCTTGGCTATGACTCAACTTATATCATGGCACAAGCTATGGAAAAGGCAAAAAGCACAGATGCTCAAAAGGTTATCGATGCACTTGCTAAAACGGATGGTGATTATGTAACTGGACATATCACATTCGATGCAAATGGGGACCCTGTTAAGAGTATCTCAATTATTCAAATCGTTGGTGGTGAACATAAATTAGCTGCTAAAGTATCAGGTGAGTAGCTTTAAGCATTATTAACGATCTTAGTTGAATATAAGCATCAAATGTAATTATGAAAGGAGCTGTTGGACATCGATATAAGATTTACAACAGCCCCTTTTCTTAAAGAAACTTTTAGATTTACGTTTTAAATTTCAAGGGAAGATAAAGAGTTATATAAAAACAGGGCTAACAGAGATGCTGAGAAGCAAAGAAAACGGTAGAAATAGGGGGGAAGTCATTTGGTATTATTCCTACAACAAATGATTAACGGTTTATCTGTAGGTAGTATTTATGCATTGATAGCGCTTGGCTATACAATGGTCTACGGTATAATTCGATTAATCAACTTCGCACATGGCGAAATTATGATGGTTGGTGCGTATATTGCTTTCATACTTGCAGTCAACACAAGCTTACCATTTATTCCAATATTACTGATATCAATGGTATTATCGGCTGTAATAGGCGTTATCGTCGAAAGAGTTGCTTATAAGCCACTAAGAAAAGCACCGAGGATATCGGTATTAATAACTGCTATTGGGGTTAGTTTTTTTCTTCAAAATTTAGCATTGGTGATTTTCAAGGCGGATCCTAAGATTATGCCAGAGCTAATTGAGAAAAAACCAATCGCGATCGGTCCCCTTCAGGTTGGAACGGTAACGGTAACCACATTGGCACTCTCAATCGTATTTATGATTGCACTTGACTTATTTGTAAAGAGAACTAAGCCTGGAAAAGCGATGCGTGCTGTATCAGAGGATAAAGACGCAGCAGTTTTAATGGGCATTCATGTTAATAAAACCATCTCGCTAACATTTGCAATAGGTTCAGCATTAGGAGCACTTGGTGGCGTTTTATACGGCATTACCTATACACAGGTATTTCCAACTTTAGGCGTATTACCTGGACTTAAGGCATTTATAGCCGCTGTACTTGGCGGTATAGGTTTAATTCCTGGTGCAGTGCTTGGCGGTTTCGTCATCGGTATGATAGAAACTATTACCAAAGCTTATCTATCTTCTCAGTGGTCTGATGCCATCGTATTTGGTTTACTGATCATCGTGTTAATCGTCAAGCCAACAGGGATTCTTGGCAAGAATGAGAAAGAGAAGGTGTAAGATGACAAAAAAAATGATTAAAAATTATGCGATAAATTTCGCTGTTGTCGTCCTTGTCTTCGCTGTTCTAATGGGGATGATGGCAACTGGCATGTTGAGTAAGTATCATCAAGGGATTATTATTTTCATTTTAATTAATGTTATTCTTGCAAGTAGTTTGAATCTAGTAACTGGTTTTTTAGGTCAACTCACTTTAGGACATGCTGGCTTTATGGCAGTTGGTGCTTATGCTTCTGCGTTATTCTCTGTAGCGTTTAAAGGTCAAATGCCCAACCTACTTCTGTTAATTATCAGCTTGATTATCGGAGGAATCGCTGCTAGTATCGTGGGGATTATCATAGGCATTCCAGCGCTTAGATTGCGCGGTGATTATTTGGCGATTATCACTCTTGGTTTTGGTGAGGTGATTCGCGTGATTATTAATAACATTAAAATCACTGGTGGTGCACAGGGATTAACGGGAATACCGAGAATCGCAACCTTCCAAAGTGCGTTTTGGATAGCAGCCTTAGTTATATTGGTCCTTTATAGATTAACACATTCTAAGCAAGGTAGAGCGATTCTATCGATAAGAGAAGATGAGGTTGCAGCAGAGGCTGTAGGCGTTAGAACGACGTATTATAAAGTACTAGGGTTTGCTATAGCAGCTGGTTTCGCAGGTGTAGGTGGTGGGCTCTATGCACACTACATCGCTTTCCTCGATCCAAATACGTTTGGTTTTATGAGATCTGTTGAAATATTGGTTATCGTCGTACTTGGTGGTATGGGAAGTCTAACTGGAACGATAGTTGCAGCAACTGTTTTAACAATTCTACCTGAGGCTTTGAGGGGATTCTCTGATTTTAGGATGTTATTATACTCTTTTATGCTTATCGTCATGATGTTGTTTAGACCTCAAGGCCTTTTTGGTACTGGAGAGTTTTCATGGCAAACACTTTATGATCGAACTAAGTTGGTTCACTCTGCATTAAGAAAAAGAGAGAAAAGGGGGGGAATCGATGGCGCTACTGGAGGCAAGTAATATAAGTATACAATTTGGTGGACTTAAAGCAGTAGATAACTTTAACCTTCAAATTAACGATAAAGAACTAGTCGGATTGATAGGACCAAATGGTGCAGGAAAAACGACTGTGTTTAATATGTTAACGGGTGTCTATGTACCGACAGAGGGCGATATTGCTTTAGATGGTAAGAGCATCGTCGGTAAAAAACCATATGAAATAGTAAAGATGGGAGCATCAAGAACCTTTCAAAATATACGATTGTTTAAAGAACTCACCGTTCTTGAAAACATCAAAATTGCATATCATCACGATCTGCATTATTCAACCCTTTCAAGTATTTTCAGACTCCCATCTTTTTGGAGATACGAAAAACATGCTGAAGAGGCGTGTCTTGAATTTTTAGATATTTTCGAAATGCGAGAGTATGCAGATACTTTAGCCAAAAACCTCCCATATGGGAAACAAAGAAAGCTTGAAATTGCAAGGGCATTGGCGACAAAACCCAAAATATTGATGCTCGATGAGCCAGCTGCAGGTATGAATCCGCAGGAAACGCACGAGCTCATGGAAACCATTAGTCTCATTAGAAAGAATTTTAATATCGCAATCTTGCTCATAGAACACGATATGAGTTTGGTAATGGGGATCTGTGAGAAAATTGTGGTTTTAGATTATGGGAAAGTCATCGCTCAAGGAACAGCAGAAGAAACTAAAAATAACAAGGACGTTATTCGCGTCTATCTAGGGGAGTAGGTGGCAGCATGCTAAAAGTTAAAAACATCGATGTCTTCTATGACAAAATTCACGCGATTAAAGACGTTAGTTTTAATGTTAGCTCAGGTGAAGTCGTTACTCTAATTGGTGCAAATGGTGCTGGTAAAACGACTATCCTCAAAACGATATCCAAGTTACTTGAACCGACAAACGGCGTGGTTTTATTCGAAGATGAACCTTTAAATAAACTTTTACCACATCAACTGGTCTATTTAGGTATGGCACATGTTCCTGAGGGAAGACGTGTATTTTCTAGAATGACAGTAAAAGAAAACTTGGAAATGGGTGCATTTATAAGAAAGGATAAATC
>DJWQ01000090.1 GCA_002441045.1 Firmicutes bacterium UBA6226
CGCCAAGTTGATATAAACTATAATTGATCCGAAGTTGCCCTAATTCAAAAAATTCGTTATAATAATTATGCATGTTTTTATTATTTTGTACGGTTGTTGCAAGACTACGTGCAACGAGATTAAGATGGTGGTCAGACCATCTTTTTTTCGTACAAAAATCCTCCTACTATGTTTATTCGACATCGGTAGGAGGATTTCCTTTTTGATTATAAATATTTTTCGGAACTATCTATTTCCCGACAGCCCCTTTTTTAGACCTAAGTTAAGATGAGATTAAGTATAATCAGCACCATATAAAAAAAACTGTCCATCAAGACAGTTGTTATAATTTCATATTTGATAGAAGTAATTGGGTTTTAGAATTTAAAAAAAAGGTGGAATGACGCGAACGGACGGTCATTCCAAAAATGAGGAAATTGAAATTAATAAAGGGTATGGTATTTTAACCTCTTAAAATATAACACAATGATAAAATTACGTCAATCGAACCAATCATAATATGTGAAAGTACGCTATAGAAATACTTAATAGTTTACAATTTAACAATTATAAATTCTGTATATACACTTATAAAAATATCAATTTTGCCTCAAATATCCTTAAATTGCTCTAAAGTTTTGGAAAATGAATGACGATAACATTTGTGAATGCAATTTGGAGGAAATTATGATAAAAGGTTTATACATCGGTGCTTCAAGCATGATTACAAATATAAACAAGATGGACGTAATAGGCAATAACCTTGCGAACGTTAATACAACCGGATTTAAGAAAGATAGAGTTCAGGTGGAGTCATTTAATGCAAGGCTATTGACGCGAATTAACGGTTCAATGTATCCGGTAGAATCAGGTACAGGATCTGTAACTTCAACTACAACAGATGGAGAAGTGTATGCAGAAACGACTAACGGCTACTTTAGAGTCGATACTGAAAATGGCGTTCATTATGCAAAGAGCATGATTTTCTTCAAAGACAAGGACGGCTATTTAAGAACCATTCAAAAAAATATTGGTGGTTCTATTGATTATTTAAAAGGGGATTTGGTACTCAATAACAAAGGTCAGTCGATTTATGTTGGTGACAACGATTTCAGTTTAGACGATTCTGGTAACATCCTCGTCGGAGGTGCGACTACAGACAATTTATTGGTCGGCATTGGCCCCAATGACATCGGTACCATCAGTGCAGGAATTAAAGGCTACTATGTTATGACGGATTTTGAACAAGGCCAGCTTGAGATGACAAATAATCCATATGATCTTGCGATAAAAGGTAATGGGTTCTTTAGTGTCAGTACGTCAAATGGTGAATATTATACGCGTGATGGTGTTTTTACTATAAATAATGCTGGTGAACTTGTAAATTTTGATGGTGCAAAACTCGTCGGACTTAATGGACCAATCCTTATTGAAGATAGCAATTTTAGCGTCAATGAGTTTGGTGAAGTGATTCAAAATGGCGAGATTACAGATAAGATAAAAATGACCTCATTTACAAATATGGGCGATTTATATAAAGTGGGTACCAGCTATTATTTAGAGCAACCTACTATGACGGGTGAAAAGGTTGATTTTGAAGGTGAAATCGTTCAAGGTTACCGTGAAAGCTCAAATACAGATGCTGTAACTGAAATGATTTCTCTAATTGAAATGAACCGTAATTATGAAACGAGTCAAAAAGTAATTACGACAATTGATGATATGATTGGTAAATGTGTTACTGAACTAGGAAGAGTCTAGGAGGCGTAAATTATGAAAGCGATGTGGTCAGCAGCTTCGGGTATGAAAAACCTTCAGCTTAAAATTGATACAATATCTAATAACTTAGCGAATGTGAATACAATCGGTTTTAAAAACCAACGTGTCGAATTTAAAGATATTATGTATGAAAGATTAGATCAAAGTGCAAAACTTGCTGATGAGGGTAGACCTGTCCCTATAGAGATTGGACACGGTGTAATGATTTCAGCTACATTGAGAGATTTCACAACTGGCAATCTTCAACAAACTGAAACGCCTACAGACTTGGCGATTAACGGGGAACACTTTTTTAAAGTCATCGATAACAATGGCAATACGAGATATACTAAAGACGGTAGCTTCAAGATCGCTTCGACAGAAGAAGGTGCTGTATTGGTAACCTCTGATGGCTATTATGTTCAAGGCATAGATGGTAATATCGTGTTAGGCGAAAATGTATCTGAACTGAGCATAGACAGCCAAGGATTTATCCGAGTTAAAAGAGATGGTGGCGAAGAATATGAAGATATTGGTCAGATTTCGTTGAATAAATTCGTCAATCCAGCAGGTCTTGAATCAGTTGGTAAAAACTTATATAAGGAAACAACTGCTTCTGGCGCTGCATTTGAAGGTGTGGAAGAAGGCGATAAAACAGAAGTATGGCAAGGATTTATCGAAAATTCAAATGTTCAGATCGTTGATGAAATGATTAACTTAATCACAGCTGAAAGAGCTTATGAAATCAATTCGAAATCCATTCAAACTGCGGATAGAATGCTTGAAATCGCCAACAATCTAAAGAGATAATTAAAACTCAGAGCGAGTGAATAGATTAATTTGTACCTAAGGATGTGAGCAAATATGAAAATAGATGCAACGACTTTAAGCAGTACCTATCAATCGAGCTTAACAGGGGAGAAAGAAACTGCAGAAGTTGAGTCCTTTAAAGACAAACTTGAGCAGGCGGCTTCTTCTAAAGACCTTGATAAGCTTAAAGAAGCAAGTCAGGAATTTGAAGCATACTTTGTTAATACGCTTTTTAAAGAGATGAGAAAAACCATTCAAGATGGTGGTTTGGTTGAGAAAAGTCAAGCTAGAACCACCTTCGAAGAAATGCTAGATGAAGAAATGTCAAAGTCTATTAGTAAAACTGGTGGCGTCGGACTGGCAGATATGATTTATAACAATATGCTAAAGGTCTATCAATCAGTCGACCCAGATGAAGTTGAGCCAAGCGAAATCGAAGATGCTCATGTAGACATTCAAGGATAAATTTAAAGCCATTGCAATTATTTAATTTGCAGTGGCTTTTATTTTTTTTTATTATCTACGCAGAAAGTTGGTATATAATGGATAGGTACAAGGAGGCATTATGATAGGTGTTGCTTTAGAAGGTGGCGGTGCTAAAGGTGCATTTCATGTAGGTGTACTAAAAGCACTTAAAGAATGTGGTATAGAATATGATGGTATTGTTGGGACATCAATTGGAGCGATCAATGGCGCGTTCGCGGCAATGGATCAATTAGATGCCCTTGAGCAAATATGGTTGTCTACAACGATAACCGATATTATTGATGGGGATCCAAACGTTTTGGAACAAATTGCAAAAAACAAAGTGCCTTTAGATCCCAATATAATTAAGCGAATGGTAGATGAAGTGGTGGTCAATCGAGGTTTTAATATTTCGCCACTTAAGGATAAACTAGCAATGTTGATAGATGAAAAAAAGCTTAGGAATTCCAATAAAGCTTTTGGTCTTGTAAGTGTCTCATTAACAGATCTTAAACCGATTGAGGTTTTTGTCGATCAAATCCCGATAGGAGAGTTGCATGACTATATTTTAGCCTCAGCAAGCTTACCTACTTTTCAAGATCACTTTGTCGGAGGTAAGCGCGTGATTGATGGCGCATTTTACGACAATCTTCCCATATCACTTTTACTTGAGAAAAACTATGATCTCATATATGCAGTAAGAGTTTTTGGCATGGGGCGTATCAAAAAAATAAGTAAAAAAGATAGAGAAAAAGTCATCTATATTGAACCCTCGGATGATTTGGGTAAAGTACTTGAAATCGATTTGGAAAAAGCTAAAAAACACATAGAGCTGGGTTATTTTGATGCGATGCGCGTTCTAAAAAAACTTTATGGCAAGAGGTATTATATTTCGAATATGCCAGATGAGTTAAGCGTTTTGGCTAGACTTGTAGGTTTAAGTTCAGAAGTGTTAGTTAAAATTGGGACTTTTATAGGAAGTGCTTTTTCAAGTCATAGAATGCTATTTGAGGAGTTATTGCCTTTGATTGCAGATTTGTTAAAGGTAGACAAATCTGAAGATTATAGCACATTAATTTTAAGCTATTATGAGTTTTTAGCGGAACAAGCAGGTATCAATCGATTTGAAATTATGACCTATGAGGCGCTCGTAAGTCGTGTAGATGCTTATTACTTAAATGAGCAACAGATTCCAATGGTAAAAGATGAGCTTTCAAAATTATTGATTAATGCGATCCCAAATAAAGGGTTTTTGTTGTTTCCCAAAAATTTGAGAACAGAGCTGTTAATCCACCTGTATATGATGGTGTTGAAGCCAGAGAATTCACACACCTAAATCGTGCAATATTACTTTTTTTATGGTAAAATTGTTGGAAAGTCAACTGAAAGGAGACGTTATGAACGCAGAAGCATATTATTTAAAGTGGTTAAATGATTCTTATTTCGATGAGGCATTTAGAGAAGAATTGAAAGCGATAGAAAATAATCCTGAAGAAATTGAGGATCGATTTTATAAAGATTTAGAGTTTGGAACAGCTGGGATGAGAGGTGTTATCGGCGCTGGTAGAAATCGTATCAATCGATACATTGTACGCAAGGCAACTCAAGGCTTTGTTAATTTTCTATTAGAGAGAAGAGATACTATTGATACAGCAAAATTTCAAAAATCGGTTGTCATCGCATATGACTCAAGACGAAAATCATTAGAGTTTGCCATGGAAACGGCTCGAGTTATGGCTGCCAATGGCGTTACAGCATATGTATTTGATGATGTAAGAACGACACCAGAGCTTTCTTTTGCTGTTAGAGAGTTAAAATGCATGGGTGGCGTTATGATTACCGCAAGCCATAACCCGCCACAATACAACGGATATAAGGTATATGATGAAACTGGCTGCCAATTGGTGCCACACCTTGCAGATGCTTTAGTAGAACATGTTGAGGCGATTACAGATTTTGAACAAGTAAAAATTATGGATCGTAAAATCGCAGTAGAAAATAAACTTCTCAAAGTGATTAATGAAGAGGTGGATTTACCATATATTGAAATGGTTAAAAAGGTAACCTTCAGACCAGAGTTACTAAAAACATCTAATTTAAAAGTCGTCTATACGCCTTTACATGGTACAGGTGGACATACCATTTCGAGAGTATTAAAGGAAATGTCATTCTCAAACTTAATTAAAGTAGATGAGCAAATGGCTCCAGACGGAGAATTTCCAACCTGTAACCAACCGAATCCTGAGAACGTTGAAGCGTTTGAATACGCAATAAAAACAGCGACAAAGTACGATGCCGATTTGTTAATTGCAACGGATCCAGACTGTGATAGAATCGGTTTAATGATTAAAGATGGTAATCATTATAAAGCAATCAATGGCAATCAAATTGGTTCTTTATTTGTGGAATATGTTCTATCTTCTAGAAAAGATCTTTCAAAAGAGCATTTCATTGTTAACACAGTTGTTTCTTCGGATTTGGCAAAGGCACAAGCTGAGTTTTTTGGCGTTTCGCTTAGAAAAACACTAACGGGTTTCAAATTTATTGGAGAACAAATCGAAAAGGATCCAAGTTTATTTGTTATGGGCTATGAAGAAAGCTATGGCTATCTCTTTGATCCTCATGTTAGAGACAAAGACGCTGTAATGGGGACTTTAATGGCGATTGAAATGGCAG
>DJWQ01000002.1 GCA_002441045.1 Firmicutes bacterium UBA6226
ACCTACGGCAAATTTCACTTCGTGAAATTTTATCTAGTGACGATGGCGGAGGGGCAACACCTGTTCCCATACCGAACACAGAAGTAAAGTCCTCCAGCGTCGATGGTACTTAGCGGGCAGCTGCTTGGGAGAGTAGAACGTTGCTAGTTTCAAATTCAAGCAATTTGGTGATGATGGCGAAGGGGTAACACCTGTTCCCATACCGAACACAGAAGTAAAGTCCTTCAGCGTCGATGGTACTTAGCGGGCAGCTGCTTGGGAGAGTAGAACGTTGCCAGATGCTTGTGATTAAAGAACTCATTTTGTGAGTTCTTTTTTATTTTTTGAAATTTGATAATAGGTGCATTTGACTATAAATTGAATAGAGACTAAAATATCTATATTAATTATGGAGGTATTGTCAAATGAATCAAAGAGTAGAATTGATAAATATGCTTACCAAATTTGAAAATTCAGAGTGGGAGTTAATCGCATTACCATCAAAAAAATGGAAACAATCAACTAATCCGACAAAGCAAGAGACATTCGAATTACTTGAAGCAATAGAAAAGGCAAATATAGAATGTGGTAGCTGTGGTTGCGAATATGATGAACTTTACAAGAAAGCCATTTTGATACTAAAAGAGATATTATCATAATGGCAGTCTAAAGATATAAACTTTAAATTTAACAGTAAAAAAAAGCACCAATCATTGATTGGTGCTTTTAGTGTATATTTGACTAATTATGCAACTAGATTTTAAAGTAAGAGGTCGTTTCAAACATTCTTTGATTGAGTACGACAATATCTTTGATAATATCTTCCAAATTAGTGATGCATATAATTTGTTGGTCTAATGATTCAACAATAGTTTTTTCCAAAGTCATAACATTGTCGGATACTTCTCCAATTGCAGACATCTCATTCTGCATTATTTTATTGCTTTCTAGAATTGATTCAATCTCAGACAAGAATGACTTAATCGTATTAATAGAAGAAGAAGTTCTGTTTTTAATCTGATCAAAAGCTTGATTAACTGCGCTTACTTCTTTCTCTTGATTGATCAGTTTATTTTCGATCAACGAATTTTGGCGNNACTTGCTCAGCTAATTTTTTAATTTCATCAGCAACAACCGCAAATCCTCTTCCTGATTCACCAGCTCTTGCAGCCTCAATCGCGGCATTTAGAGCCAAAAGATTTGTTTGTTGAGCAACTGCATTTATTACATTGGTTATATAAGAGATCTCGCTAAAATTATCATTTAATTTATCTACTTGATTAGAGCTTTCGACCATTGTTTCTGAAACATCCACCATAGAATGATTGAGTGTTTTCATTTTATCAAGGCCAGACATCGTAGAATCATAAATTTCATTGTTATTTAAATCTATTTGCGCAGATTTTTTACTCATTTCATTTAAGAGCGTATTTAATCCAGTTACAACGGATGTCATTTCTCTAATTGAATCACTTTGAACGTCAATAACAGACTGAATTTCATCTGTATTAGATCGAACTTTTGTAGTCGATGAATTCAAACTAATTTTAGTATTTGTTATGTTTTCTGAAGCATCATTTAGTTGATTGACGACAGATAATGTTTCTGACATCGTCCTTCTAAATTGTTCTGAAACATTATTTAACGATTGTCCAAGTTTTCCAAATTCGTCTTTTCGTGTTTCAGCGAAATGGGTTGTTAAATCTCCAGTTGCAAATATTTCAATACTAGAGATTGTCCTACTTAGTACCTTCATCATACTCTTTGTAATAATATAACCGAGGAGTATGACAATTAATGTCATTGACCCACCAATTAGTGCGATCGTCGTTAGTGCACGACTTAATTCATCTTGTAGGTGCTTGAGAGAAATACCAATGTTGAGTAGGTATTGATTGTCTGATAAAGGTTCAGTTACATTAAAAATATCTTTACTAACTTGTAGAAGAACTGGCTCAGCTGATGTTGCATTTTGTGTTGTCGCCTCCTCAGTTTGACTTGAGGATGAAATAGCATCTACAACTACTTGCTCATCTGTAACAACTAACTGCCCTGTTGAGTCTGAAAGAGATATGTATGATATACTTCCTTCACTTCTATCTTTGACAGCCTTAAATATAGATTGAATTTCGTTAAGATTATTAATATCATTGCTTTCAATCTCATACCGTATGGTTTTTATTAAGGTTTTGCCGTCTTTCATCATTTGATTCATAACTGAATTTTTAATCATAACATAAGAGATCGTTGATAATATAAGAATAATTATAATTGAAAAGGTAAATAGTATAAGTGTAATTTTTCCTGAAAATGTTTTCGTAATCATAGTCTATTCCTTTCTATATCTTTTATAGAATACCAAATATAAGAAATAATAAGCAATAATTTGTTAATTTGGATTATAATTATTATGAAGGGAGGGATACTATGAACTATAAATTAAGAGAGAAAGTAAAATTGATTTATCATGAAACGCCTATTTATAAACTAGAGAGAATTTCAAAAAAATATGGTGTTGAAATATTTATCAAGCGAGATGACCTTACCGGAATGGAGCTATCAGGTAATAAGGTAAGAAAACTAGAGTACGTTTTAAAAGATGCAATGGATAATAACAGTGAAGTAATAATCACAGCTGGTGCGGTTCAATCTAATCACGCAAGGGCTACAGCTGTAGCGTGCAGAAAACTTGGTTTAGAACCACATTTACTACTCAGAGGAAATAAGCCATCTGTTTCGAACGGGAATTTACTACTTGATAAAATAGTGAATAGTAAAATTGAATATTTAGATGCTTCTGAGTTTGCGAATATTGAAACCTATGCAGAACAATTGATAAATCAATATTCAAGTCTAGATAAGAAAGCATATTGGATACCAATAGGCGCTTCGAATGGGATAGGTAATCTCGGATACATCAACGCATATAATGAAATTATTGCACAAACGATCAAAGATAAAATAGAATTAACTGCCATCATATGTACTGTTGGATCAGGTGGTACGTATTCTGGACTTGTAATAGGAAGTGCCTGTCATTCAATTAATGTTCCAATTTTCGGTTACAGTGTAGGGGGCTCTTCAAAATATTTTTATGACAAATGCAATCAAATAATTGAAGAAACATTAAATCTTGTAAATTGTCATAAGCATCTCGATTTAAAACTCCATATTTCTGACGCCTATCAAGGTCCTGGATATGCAATTCCATATCCAGAGGTAATTGAGACGATAAAAGAAGTCGCATTATTGGAAGGTATTATTTTAGATCCTGTGTATACGGGCAAAGCTTTTCATGGACTTCTATCTGATATAAAATTAGGAAAGTTCACAGATAAAGACAAAATTCTATTTATTCATACAGGTGGCCATTTTGGACTAGAACCTTTCGAAAGTTTGTTTTAATAACTGTATACAGAAAACTTAGCACTACTAATACTTGTATTAGTAGTGTTTATCGTTAATGATAGATACTATATCTAGTAGTATCGAAAAAAACAAAAAAACTTTTCGATTTTTCGTTGACAAGGTCTTTTTAGACTGGTATACTGTAAAAGTTGTCGGCGTTAACAAGTCTTAAAAACCTTGAAAATACTGACTTTGAAAAAAACAGGACCTTGAAAATTGAAT
>DJWQ01000053.1:0-3103 GCA_002441045.1 Firmicutes bacterium UBA6226
TTTGTACCTAACAAACGACATGATTATAGCGACAAGAAGATCGCGATTATCGGTGCTGGACCTTCAGGATTGACCTGTGCGTACGATCTGGCTGTGGATGGCTATGACGTTACCATATACGAAAAAGAAAACGTACCGGGAGGTATGCTGAGATTTGGTATCCCTTCTTATCGACTTGAGAAAGACGTTATCGATGCTGAAATAGAGGTTTTAAAAGAGCTTGGCGTTAAGTTTAAAACGGGCGTCACCATCGGTAAAGACGTTACGATCCAAGCACTTAGAGCAGAAGGGTTTAAAGCCTTCTTCGTGGCGATCGGCGCACAGTCGGGTCGCGGTCTTGGTCTTGAGAATGAAGATGCTGAAGGCGTCTTCAGCGGTGTGGATTTCCTACGTAAGGTCAACCTCGGCCGTGAGACACATACGTCTGGTAATGTCGTGGTCATCGGCGGCGGTAACGTGGCGATGGACGTGGCGAGAAGTGCTGTGCGATTAGATAGCGTTAAGTCTTCTAGCGTGTTCTGTCTTGAATCAAGAGAACAAATGCCTGCACACGAAGAAGAAGTGCATGAAGCGCTTGACGAAGGCGTAGAGATCGAAAACAGCTGGGGACCACATCATATCAATGTTGAAAACGGCAAAGTCGTATCGGTTGCGTTCATCAAGTGTGTGTCATTGTTTGATGCAGAGGGTAAATTCAGTCCAAAGTACGATTATAATCAAAAGAAAACTGTTCCATGTGACACTTTACTTTTATCAGTAGGGCAAACCTTTGATTACGGCGAAATGTTTAAGGATGAATCGGTTACCTTTACCCAAAGAAAAACCATCGCCATCGATCCGATCACACTTCAAACCTCTGTATCAGATATCTTCGCTGGCGGGGATGTAGCGAAGGGACCAGGTCTTGCAATAGATGCGATAGCGGCGGGTAAAGAGGGTGCAGTTTCTATCCATAGATATGTACAACCAGGTCAGTCACTTGTATTTGGTCGTGATCGTCACGATTATAAAATGCTTGAAAAAGAAGCACTTGCTCCAATCGACTACGATGGTACAGAAAGACAGCGCATTAATGCAGTGGATGGTGAAGTGGCTAAGACGACGTTTAAGGACCTTAGAGGCGTGTTAACTGAAGAGCAAATCGCGCTTGAAACGGCACGCTGTCTCGGCTGCGGCGCGACAAAATCAGATGAATACCTCTGTGTTGGATGCGGCGCATGTACACTAAAATGTAAATTTGATGCAATTCGCCTTGAACGCGTTCACGATGCGATAGGCTATGAAATAGACGATCTGCCAAAAGCAGTCATCAAAAACACCGTCATCAGAAAAGCTAAAATAACGCTGAATAAAATCAACCCGTTCAGTGAAACGAGGTAATTATGCACGAGTTAGGAATCGTCTATGAGGTGATCAAAGTCGTCGATCAGTTCGTCATAGAAAATCAGCTTCAAAAAGTTGAGAAAATCGTACTTGAGATCGGCGAACTGTCTCAAGCCATCCCGAGATTTATAGAAGAGTGCTTTCCAGCTGCAGTTGCAGATACCCCTTATGAGGCAACTGCACTTGAAATTGTGTCTATACCCGCTGTGGCAGTTTGCAAAAGCTGCCATACGGAGTATGGCTTAATCACAAATCGTAAAATCTGTCCAAACTGTTTGAGTGAAGATTTTACGTTAGTTTCAGGGCGAGAGTTTAGCATTAAGGAGATCGCCGCCTACTAGTGTTCACATGACTATGGAAAGAGCCACTTATTAAAAATAAGTGGCTCTTTTTAATTATGACAAATTGTATCAAATTAATGGTGAAATTTTCCTTTCTATCGTGTAGAATGTTAAGTAATAGGTACAATTGACTACTTAGGCTATACGCCTTACCTTTGGAGGCAGCTTTGAAACAAACAGATGTAAGATTACGGCTCTATAAAACCGTGCTAATCGCAGGAATCTCGTTATCAATAATAAGTGTCATTGGTAATTTTATCGCAGGTTTCGAAATCGGAATCAACGTGAAGTGGGTATTCCTACTCACAATATGTTCAATTGCCCTTCGTTTTTCTGGAGATGAAAAATTCAGTCCACCTATGATGTTTTCAGTGTTCATGGTCCTTATCTACATCTTCTTACCGATCGGCTTTATCAATTCTGGCGGCAGTAGTAATAATGCCATCGGTTATGCACTTGCATTTTTAATCACCATCACCTTTATATTTGTTGGCAAAAAAAGAATGTTTCTAGTTGGCTCTCTCACAACCGTCTTTTTAGGACTTCAAATTTTTGAATACCTCTATCCAGAACAAATAGCAGTACATACTAGACAAACGCAGTTTATCGATCACATGATTCAGGTCCCACTACTGATCATCGTCTGTTACATCGTACTTAATGTTTTTTCTAACGAATATGAGAAAATGAACGCAAAGCTCTTACTCTATGCCAACCATGACGAACTTACAGGCCTCTATAACCGCCGTGCCTTCAATCGTGCAATGGAGGATCTTAAGGATACTTCTTCAGGAAATTCACATTTGCTTCTACTGGATTTGGATAATTTCAAGAAGATCAACGACAAACACGGGCACTATATTGGCGATGAAATACTCCAAAAACTGTCTGAATTCTTAAAATCCCATTTCGATCTGCAATACCATATGGTTAGTCGTTGGGGTGGTGATGAGTTTGCCATCATCTATCATGGCGACAGAAGTCACATGATAGAAAAGCTAGACATTATTCAAAAGGAATTTAAATCGTATGTCTCTCAATACGAAGAAGCAGCTGGAATAAGTATGAGCATCGTGGCCCTAACAGATTATCAAAACGGTACCGAAGGTCTTATCGCAGCAGATCATCTGCTTTATGAGGTCAAAGCCTTAAAGGGCGAGTTAAATGAATCATACGAAAAATAAAAGTCCAGTGTTCTGGACTTTTTTTATAGTCTTAATTAAATTAATAATTTTGATTTTTGCTAATACCTGTTTAAACGCATTAAACTAGAGTGCATCAAAACGCGCTTTGGCAAGATCGTATTCTCGAGTTAGAAACGGGGAAACCATCCCAACCGTATTTACTTCTTTTAGAAGTGGAAAAAAATCCGCCGGTTC
>DJWQ01000053.1:3131-8833 GCA_002441045.1 Firmicutes bacterium UBA6226
TCATCCGCTATATTCGACTTTCTATAAGCTTTCCATCTAACGAGGAATGTCAATCCTCTCAACACATCATAACTATAGAATCTTGGAAATTGAAGCTTTATAAAATCAGGATCCATCATTTCACCTGTGGTTTTGTAAATCAAATGATGCTCGATGACGTAATTTGCAGCTTGGTCTAGAAAAAGATTTTCCTCTTCGCTAAGTCCATTTTGCTCTGCACATAGCATGATTGCTTCAAAAACAGGGAGACTCGAAGCGATTGAACTCTTCTTTGAATGGCGATACGCCTCATCCTCACAGTTAAGGCTACCATCTGGAAGCTGGTATTTTAAAAACCAAGGTCTAATCCAAGGAATCTGTGTATCTATATCGCTTGTTGTGGTTCTCAAAATTTGATACATATTGCCCAATTGACAGTGACAGGGAATCTTTGTATAGGGATTGATCTCAGGATCAACCTCATCCTCATAGATCGGGAAAAATCGCAAATACTGGGCATTCATCTGATGGATTATTTTATCGACAACCTTTTGGGGAATTAAATCCGCATGACCCATCTCGAATAATACAGACATGTGCCACCAGGGTGAATCCCATTTGGGCCAATACGCATCCTTCTCAATACTTTGAATCGCTGCTTCGCTGTTAAGATAAGTAATGCTATTTTCTATACAGCTGTCTAAATCCATCAAACTTTCTTTCATATCTAGTACCACCTTTTTTCTGCTAAATTTACTGATTCTATTTGATTCAAATTATCTCTGATTAAAAATAGTTAAGCTGTGAATTTATGCCACTTTTACAAGAATTTCATTATGCCTAAATAATGCAGGGACAAATGGGCCATTATAGACGGCCATTTTATAACCCGAGGTGACACTATACCCTTTTTTCTCTAGCCAAGCTCTCAGTTCTTCAGCCTTTTGTTGTTCTTTGTCAGAAGACCAGCTACCTCTATAGGAAAGGACACCATATTTTCCTGCGTCGAACTGAGTGATTTTCAAATTAGGATCCAAGGGTTTTGGAATCGCATCCCATTTTTCCTTTGGTACGACAAAAGCCATTTTCAACTGATCTTGTTCTGATTCCATGATGACTGGCACAGTCATACTAATCTTTTCTCTAGATGCGTTTTCATTACTAATGTAACGAAAGAGCGTCCCAAAAGCCGAGTTTCTACCAGAAAGGTTTGTCTGAGCATTCTGAGATTTTTCGTAAGTCACCATGTAAAACGCTTCATAAGTTCGGATTTCAAAGTTGCCTTCTGTTAAAATGATCTGATAATCTGGAGATTCATAGTTGGCCATATGTCGCCTCCAATCTGTTTTATGGTTGCATTGCTCCGAACAACACCAACCACGCTAAAAATGATTTTGCAATTAGACTGAGCCAGATATAAACGCGTTCACCAAAAACATAGTTCTTCCAAGGACCAACCTTATTATATTGTAAAATCATATTTATTGGGAATGAGTTAAACGCAACAAAATACGTCCCGACGATCGCCCAAACAAACCAAGGCACTTGATCAAAATTGCCTGTTCCAAACATATAAAGGAAAATAGCGATCCAGGGTCCTATACCTGAGATACAACCCCAAATAAAAGCTCTCCAATCCACTTTCTTGTTCTCTTTAGTCAAATTTAATTCTTCCATAACTAGGCCAAAAAGGTTCATGCTGGCATTGAGTAAAAAAATCAATATAAGTGAAGCAATATCATAAATGCCAAACAAGGTTGCAATCAGGACGATCATGATAGATGAACTGATTGCATATTCATACCATCTAAAGCGATTGATCCCCTTTTTAATACCTGCCACATAGGAGTCACCCTTAATCACGATTATAAAATGAGCACAGGCAGAAATAAACAAAAAACCAGAAACCAATACGCCAAAAGGCAATTGAAAGAGCTCTTTTCCTGTCGTTTCAAGAGACATGGTATCAAAATTAAACGTCTGATAGTACTGCAAAATTTGCGGTTGAAACTCTGCAATTTTTTGAATGATGCTCGTCGCTAAGAAAAGCATGATGCACGCTTGAATAAGGTGCACAATTCCCATGATCAGGTTAAATCTTTTCAGTTTGCGAAAATTGTCTTCCATATTGCCTCCTATTTAAATAATTACTCTACTTTGAAACGACTCATCTCATTTGAAAGTTTAGCGATGTCGCCGTTGAGTACTTCAATTGCATGACCGATTTCAGTTACTCTCGATAGCTGTTCCTCTGTAGAAGCGTTAATCTGTTCCGTTGAGGCTGCAGATTCTTCACTTAATGCTGCCATAGACTCAAGCGAACTGATTAAATCATCCTTTAAGGATTCTATTCTTTGGGCTTCTGAGGCAAAGGCTTTTATCAAGCCATCCACACTGTTAACACTTGAATCCACATTATCGAACACCTCAATCGTCGCTTTAAGATCCTTTTGTGCTAAGTTAACTGTTTGCTGTGTTTCAGTCACCGTTTGGTTAGTGTGTTCTACGGTTTTCACGATACCGCCGATGATCTTACTAATTTCACTTGCAGAATGAGAAGACTGCTCTGCTAATTTTCTAATCTCATCCGCTACTACGGCAAATCCTCGACCCGCTTCACCTGCTCTTGCAGCTTCTATTGACGCATTTAGTGCCAGTAAGTTTGTCTGTTCAGAAATACCTTGAATCGTTACGACGATGTTTTCTATTTGTTGTGAGTTCGCAGTTAGAGTCGTAACATTCTCCGCAACCTCATCCGTACTATTAACGGTTTTCGTAAATGCAGCTCTTAAAATCTCAATTTTATCTCTACCATTTTTATTTTCAGTAATCATTTTTTCAGACTCTGCACTTGCTTGCTCAAGCTTACTGAAGATTTGATTGATGCTATCACCTAGCTCTTGACCCGTTACTAATCTTTCATTGACGCTAGACGCCATCTCAGTCGAACCATGTGCGATTTCTTCAACTGCCTTGGTAACTTCGTGAGAGGCACTGGTTAAGCCATCTACGTTTTCTGTAATCATCATGGATGATCCCGCAACCGAATCGATTCGCTGCTTGGTTTCATGAATCAGTTGTTTTATGTTGGTATTCATTTTATTAAAATCTACCGACAAGATACCGATCTCATCTTTAGAATCGAATAAGATTTCTTCAGTAAAGTCACCGCTTCCCACTGCTTCCATGCCATTTTGAATCAGTTTGATTGGTTTAGATACCCATCTGCCAATCAATAATTGGATCACCAATACTAAGATGGCAATCGTCACGAGTATAATGACGACATCGCTGATGATAATCGATCGCATGATTGCCAAAACAGAAGCTCTAGGATAAGTTGCAACTATTTTCACATCATTTGATGATAAAGACATGGCATAAGATGGTATCCCATTATCGTCGATACTAACCAAGGTATTATCTGAGCTAACAACATCGCTTAACCAAGGAATTTCTGATATATCTTTGCCTACAAAGTCTGCGTTCGCATGATTTCTAATAAGACCCGTTGAATCAACGATTAATCCATAACCACCCTCTCCAATATCTAAGAGTTCTAGTGATCTTTGAATGTCCAACTTACTCAGTAATTCTTGAACAGCAGTTGGTTCAATACCAATTTGTACGATACCTGCAGCGTCTAATCTCGAAACACCGATGTATTGAAACAATACATTATCTGTGCCACGTGGGGAAGGTTCTTGTGCCAAAGCACCTGTTTTCGATTTTGCAAGTGCAACAAAAGGCAGTGTTTGATCTGTGGTATTGAAATCAAATCCATAAAATCCTGTTATGTTCCCATATTGTAGTACACCTGCACCATCCGTTACATGAATTTCATCTACTTCCAAAAGGTTTGCAAGTGCAACCATTCTGTCTGTCTCTAAAATGGTGGGATCCAGCACAATCATCTCAGCGATAGATCGTGTCAATGCGATGTTTTTTTCATTAATAGCATTTTTTGTTATATCAACTGTATCTACAGCTTTTGCCATTTCACTTTCGATATTTGTCAGTTGGTTGTTTAGCAGCATCGTAACGACTTCTTCTACTGAGCTGTTGGTTTTCACAACGTTAAAAATACCTAAAGCTGCTACTGCGATTACAATGAGTATACCTGTTACCAGTACAATTTTTCCCTTTAGTTTCATAAATTACCCCTTTCGACTTATATGTTTAAGACTCCGTTACGTCTGATGATCGATTCTGTCATATCAACTATAAGTATGGTTTGGGACCGAATATGTATGAACAAAGGGAAAAGTATAAAAAAATTATACCCCAATTTTGCAAATATACACTCAAACTCACCAGAACATGATATACTAAACCCAAACATACGTTTGGAGGTGTCCGATGAATTATCCTTGGCTCGATGCATACTGCTTGTCCTTAAAAGGCGCACAAAAAGACTACAAAGTTGAATGGAGCGCGACACGTTATTTACTACACGATAAAATGTTCGCTATGGTTGGTGGCGATAAATCCGGCAAACCGATCGTCTCTCTAAAGCTAGCACCAGAAAATGGCGAGGTTTTAAGAGCGACTTACGAAGACATCATCCCCGGCTACTATATGAACAAGGTCCACTGGAATTCTGTCTATCTCGAAGGATGTGTCCCAGATGAAGTCCTTAAAAAGATGATCACTGAATCACACGAACTGATTTTAAGTGGATTAACCAAAAAACAAAGAGCCTTACTTGAGTAAGGCTCTTAATTATTAATTGAAAAGGTCAGCAATTTTTGAATATGTGTCTTTATCTAAACAAAACCTTTGAAACCTTTCTCCTGAGTTAATCTCAAGGATGTACTTACCATCCATAAGTTCAAAAAACTGATACTTAAAACGGCTTTGAAGATCGATCGTCGCCGCATCCCTTACGATAATACTTGAGCTCGTAAAAATCGCAGTTTGAAGGAGACCCTCCTTTAGGATAAAAAAGATTGGACTCAGTAGGAGGACGTGCAAAGCATCTACGATGATGATCGTAGGTATCGACATTTCAAGAACATCATACACAAAAGTTAAGCAGACTAAGATAATGACAAGATAGATCAGTAAAACCAAAGCTTGTCCACGTTTCTCTGTGCTGACCATTCCAAAATAATCGTCTCCCTTTGCAATGATCACATCCTCACCATGTGCTGTTAACATAGATTCTCTTTTAAGTTGATTGGTTTTCAAACTCTTTCGAATCATAGGCGTCAATATCAAGCCTAGAAAACCGATGACACCTAAGAAAAAACCTCTTTCAACCATACTGTCTATAAACAGCACTAAAACGATGATGATAAAAGTCGCATTGATAATTAAATAGTGATTGATACGACGATTTCTATTCATTTTGTCATTCATATAGTCCTGATACGTCATCAGATGCGCTCCTTAATGAGAGAATTCACTTGTAAATATTGATTGGCATTGACTTCTATGTTTCGTTTAACGGTCATGTTGCTATATCTGTATTTTCCTTTTGCTTGGTTAGGTACTCTATAAATATGCTCAATGGTTAACTTATAGTGCCCTTTGTCAGTTGAAAGATAATCTTTAGTCCAATAGATGCGGTCTATCGTCGTCCAAGAGACCAAACTGTTCTTAATGACAATGCCTTCTTCCATAATCATGTATTTGGGAATACGATATTTCTCACTATGCATCAATAGCCATATACCGAGAACAAAGGCAAAAATGACTCCAAAAAAGCTAAATGGACTGCT
>DJWQ01000041.1 GCA_002441045.1 Firmicutes bacterium UBA6226
TTTGGTATTTTCCCGATTGCCCCTTAAATTCAATCCTATTTCCGTTTCATATTTAAAGTACCATAAACTCTTCTTTTAACAGTCTAAAGTCATACTGATCATGTAGGGTACCGTTTAAAAGCAATGATTTCACTTTACTTGCTTCCTTAACAAAATTATTCTTTTCAGCAACTTTTATGCTACCAATATTTTGCGCACTACAAGATAGCTCAAATTTCAAGATATCAAATTTATCAAACCCATACGCTACAACTGCCTTAACTGCTTCTGTCGCAACACCTTGCCCCCAATATCTTTGGTCAATAAAGTAACCAATGTTTACAACAGCACCTTCTTCTGTATGATGAATCACTCTAAAACCGACCTCTCCAATATATGCGCCTGTACTTTGATCGGTGATGGCATAATAGAACTTCTTTCGCTTTTCTTTCTTTGACTCCATTAACGCATCAAAGAAAAGCTCCAATGTCTCATCTTTACTTTCAGGATACGCATCTGGCATCCAACACACGACTTCTTTATCTTGAGTCAAATTATAAAAGTTCTCAAAATCAGATTCTAGATAGTCGCGTATTAGAAGTCTTTCAGAGTATATAATTGTCATAGTAGCCCCCAAGATTCATTTTTTCTTATTATACTACTAATCCCAATTTTAAACTATTCAAATCTGAGACTTAAGTCCATCGCTTTTACAGAATGCGTCAAAGCACCTATAGAGATTATATCCACCCCTGTCTTTGCCACATCACATAAACGATCCAAGCTCATGTTGCCACTCGCTTCTAATAAACAATCTTCTCTTTTAAGCTTAACACAGCTCATCATATCTTCATTCGACATATTATCAAGCATGATTATATCTGCACCTGCAGCTTGAGCAGTAATAAAATCAGAAACAGATTCAACCTCAATTTCAATTTTTATCGTATGTGGCACGTATTTTTTTGCTTTTAAGATCGCATTTTCAATACTCCCACAAGCTTTAATATGATTGTCTTTTATCAGTACACCATCAGATAAATTGTATCTGTGATTGTAGCCGCCCCCCTGCCTTACCGCTTGCTTATCCAGAAATCTTAGGCCAGGAACGGTTTTACGTGTATCTACAATTCTTGTATTGGTTCCTTTTACAGCATCAACACATGCTTGTGTCAAAGTTGCTATGCCAGACATTCTTTGAAGAAGATTTAACGCCACTCGTTCTGCAGTTAAAATCGATTTTGTTCGACCTTTAACTCTACAGATAATATCACCCTTACTTAGTCGATCACCATTTGATTTATACTTTTCAAAATAAATAGAGCGATCAATATATTCAAACGCTGCCTGGAATACCTCTATTCCAGATAAAACACCATTATCCTTAGAGATAAGCACTGCAGTAGTTACATCAGAATCAGTAAATATAGCTTCGCTCGTTAGATCAACTGAACTGATGTCTTCTTCATATGCCATCTGAAGTATTTTATTTAATTGCATTATTCTTCTCCTCTAATGTCTCATTTATCATTTTCTGAAAAGCCTTAAGTGCATTGTTCGCTCTAATATCATCCACATTTATGACGACATATTCTTCTGGATTTTGCATCAAGGAGTCAATCTGAGCTTTCATTAAAGCAATTTGTTCATAATTTTTGTTAACTGCCATGTTATTGTCCATCCAAATGGATAGTTCATCAATTTTTACATTGTAGTGTGGGATTTTTCTAGCATGATCCAAATGAACCTGAACCATTTTTTCATGCCCACGTTTCATTTCGTTAATTTCCTTTGCCGTTATTTTTGAAAATACGAGTGCCTCAAGCAGCGAATTACTCGCTAAGCGATTTTTACCGTGCACCCCTGTATGCGCACACTCACCAACAGCATAAATATTTTCATGCGAGGTTCTTCCAAACTGATCCACATCAATCCCACCCATTGTATAATGTGCACCAGGTGCAACTGGTATCAAATCTTTGTCTAAGTTTAAGCCTTCTTGATTACAATAAGCTGTTATTTTACTGAACTTTTGCATCATTTTCTTCTGGCCAATATGACGAACATCCAAATAAAGATAAGGTAGCTCTTGTTGACTCAGCTCTTTAATCATAGCAGAAGATACGATGTCTCTAGGTGCAAGTTCTAGTTTGTGATGGTATTGATTCATAAATCTATTCCCATTTTGATTGAGTAGCATACCACTTTCACCTCTTACAGCTTCTGAAACAAGAAAACCTTCTTGTTGTCCTTTAAGGTTATAAAAAACCGTAGGGTGAAATTGAATCCAGCTGACATGGCTTAACTTTAGCCCTAAATCAATTGCTAACGCTAAGCCATCATATCCTATGGATTTATTACTGGTTCTGTGATAAAGTTTTGAAATACCACCTGTAGCAAAAACGACTTTTGCACCAAGAAAATGATTCATATTTTTTAAGGTAGTGGCATCTGTCAATGTCGAAATCGAATGCACCAAGAATCCCTCTTGGTGGGAGTTGATCTGATAGGCTAAGCAATTTTCAAAAAAAGTGATGTTGGGTCTACTCTTCAGATTAAACCACAAAGTATCCATAACGGCTTCCCCAGAACGATCACCTGCCTTCATAATTCTAGGAAAACTATGTGCACCTTCTAGACCTAACGCAAACTCTCCCTTTTTGTTTTTATCAAATGGTACCCCTAACGCTACCAAATCTTGAATAACACTAGAGCCTTCCTTTACCATCAACTCAACTCTTTTCTTATCGTTAAAGCCATGTCCCGCTACCATTGTATCCTCAAAATGATGCATCCAACCATTGTCTTTTCCCACTGCTGCTGCAATTCCGCCCTGTGCAAGATAGCTGTTCGCCTCTTTACTTAAACCAGAGTTTAAAATAAGTATGTTAAGATCAGCATCTAGATTAATTGCCATAAAAAGACTTGCGATTCCACTTCCAAGTATAATGACATCGTACTTTTTCATTTCCATAAATCACGACCGTTCTAACATAGCTTTAATGGCTTGACTGGCAGAGGCTTGAATTTCCTCTTCTATAAAAATCTCTCCTGTTTGGTTAACAAGCGTGTCAATAACATCATCAAGAGTTGTTTTCTTCATGTTTGGACACACCATTGCTTCATCAAGTAGATAAAAACGCTTGCTAGGGAATTGTTTCTTTAATGTCTCTACCACACCGAGCTCAGTCCCTATTATAAACGCCTCACAATCGCTCTCTTCACAAGTTTTGATAATTTGTGCAGTACTGCCAATAACATCCGCTAATGCAAGAACTTCAGGTCTACATTCCGGATGGATTAAAACGAGTGCCTCTGGATACTTTTCTTTCATAGACAACACAGCGTCAGCTTCCACACGGTGATGCGTCGGGCAAAAGCCACGCCATAAATGAATGTTTTTTGATGGCACATGCTTCTGAACGTAACTTCCTAAATTTTGATCTGGAACAAAAATTATTTCATTCTCAGACAGTCCACTCACTATTTTTATCGCATTTGATGAAGTGCAACAAATATCACTTATAGACTTAACCTCCGCCGAAGTGTTGACATAGCTTACAATAGCCGCCTCGGGATGTTCTAACTTTTTCTCTAAAACCCATTCTTTCGTGGCCATATCTGCCATTGGACAGCCTGCATTTTGATTTGGAAGAAAAACCCTTTTGTCAGGAGAAAGTAGTTTTGCTGATTCAGCCATAAAATGAACACCACAAAAAATGATAAAATCAGACGTTTCTTGTGATGCTTTTCTAGATAACTCCAATGAATCACCAATAAAATCCGCCACTTCTTTAACTGCTATACTTTGGTAGTGATGTGCTAATATCACTGCCCTTTTTTCCAGCTTTAATTTCTTTATTACTTCTATTTTTTCATCGATCGATTCTGCTGTAATGTGTTCCAACTTTAAACTCAATTGTGACATTTTGTACCTCCGTTATTCCTGTATATACACTTGTATATTCATAAAACCCTCACCACTATACCATACCTCACTAAAAACTTCAACAAACTAAAAAACCCTCTGTGAGTATTACCTCGCAAAGGGTTAATCTTTAACTTATAAATATTTCTTTTTTGCTGTGGTCATCATGTTTTTCTCAAGGATATCCAAATGTTCAAGTGACATACCTGTTCCTTTTGCAACACAGCTAACTGCATCATCAGCAATAAAGGTTGGAATTCCAGTTCTTTTTTCGATCAACTTGTTGAGACCATGTAAAAGTGATCCGCCACCCGTCATGACAATTCCTCTTGAACTAATATCAGAAGCGAGCTCAGGTGGTGTTTTTTCTAGAACAAAGTGAACCGCATCGGCAACTGAGTTAACAACTTCTTGTAATGCTTCCTGCATCTCTTCACTTGAGATAGAGATGTTCTTTGGTAAACCGGTTATAAGGTCTCTTCCTCGACAGTCCATCTTAATTGACTTCGTTCTTGGATAAGCAGTGCCTACATTAATTTTCAGTTCTTCAGCTGTTCTTTCCCCTATTAGTAGATTGTGCTTTTTACGCATGTATTTGATGATTGCTTCATCAAATTTATCACCTGCTACCTTGATGGAAGTGCTAACAACGATGCCACCTAAAGAAATGACTGCAATATCTGATGTACCACCACCGATATCAATTACCATATTGCCATCTGGTTTTGTAATATCAAGACCAGCACCAATAGCAGCAGCAATTGGTTCTTCAATTAGAAATGTTTTTCCTCCACCGGCTTCCATAGTTGCATCTAAAACCGCTCTTTTTTCAACTTCTGTAACACCACTTGGCACACAGATGATAATTTTAGGCTTAAATAATCTTCTTCTACCACAAGTTTTATTTATGAAATAGCGTAACATACGCTCTGTAACATCATAGTCCGAAATAACACCGTCTTTAAGTGGTCTAATCGCAACGATATTACCAGGTGTACGACCCAGCATTTTACGCGCTTCATTACCAACCGCTAAAACGCGATCTGTATTTTTATCAATAGCAACCACAGATGGCTCTCTTAATACAATGCCTTTTCCTTTTATGTAGACGAGTACACTCGCCGTACCTAAGTCTATACCGATTTCCGAACCAACACCGAACATCGCGTTCCACCTTCCATTAGTTAGTTTTATCAAAATTCATTACATTTATAGATGTTCGCAGATAGCTAAATCTCAACGCGTTTGATTTTACCACCTAAGCTTACAAGATCTTTTTCGATTTGTGGATAGCCTCTATCGATGTGATAAATCTCATCGATTTCTGTGATACCTTCTGCTACAAGTCCTGCAAGTACCAAAGCAGCACCTGCTCTTAAGTCAGTCGCTTTTACTTGAGCGCCTTGTAATGAATCAACACCCTGAATGACAGCACTATGGCCTTCAATTTTAACATTTGCACCCATGCGATTGATCTCAGCGACATGTCTAAAACGGTTCTCAAATACCGTTTCAGATATGACACTTGTTCCTTCACTAATCGCTAAAAGCGCCATAAATTGAGCTTGTGCATCCGTTGGAAAACCAGGATATGGAAGCGTAGTCACATCGACAGACTTAAGCGGACCATCCGTATAAACTCTGATACGATCGTCTTCGTCTTCAACTGTAACTCCCATTTCACGTAATTTTGCTGTGACTGGCTTAACGTGACTTGAAACAACATTCTCTATTGTAATATCACCTTTAGTAATAGCAGCTGCTACCATATATGTCGCTGCGATGATACGATCTGGTATCGTTTGATGTTTCGCACCTTTAAGGGAAGTAACCCCATTGATACGTATTGTATCTGTACCGGCACCTTTAACATTAGCACCCATTTCATTGAGGAAATTCGCTAGATCAATGATTTCAGGCTCTTTTGCAGCATTTTGAATCAGCGTTTGACCTTTTGCCATCGTCGCTGCCATCATGATATTTTCAGTTGCACCCACACTTGGAAAGTCGAGGTAAATTTCAGAACCAACCAGACCATTATCTGCTTTTGCTTCTATATAACCATGGCCTAAAGTAACTTCAGCACCTAATGCTTGAAAACCCTTTAAGTGAAGGTCAATCGGTCTTGCTCCAATCGCACAACCACCCGGCATCGAAACTTTTGCAATCCCTTTTTTAGCAAGTAATGGACCTAACACTAAAAAAGAAGCACGCATCTTTTGAATCAAATCATAAGGTGCTTCACATTTTAAGTCCTCTGCTGGGTAAGTCTCTATCACTTCAGTTTCTCTGTTATAATCTACTCTTAAGCCTAATGACTCAAGGAGAGTCGCCATAACCTCTACATCAAGTAACTCTGGTACACTTTCTATGGTACAGCTATCATCTGCTAATATCGATGCAGCCATTAATTTTAATACCGAATTTTTTGCGCCTTTTATCTTTACGGTGCCTCTAAGCGGCCCGCTCTTCTCTACCAATAACTTTGCCAAATGGATCCTCCTATCATATAGATGATATTATGCTGAGACTCTATCTAAAGTAATTTCATAATTCACAACTGGATATAGTAAACCAGTTAAAACTGGTCATAGTCATTTATTATTATATATAAAAAAGGGCATACTATCTATACCTTTTTATCTTTTTTTGTATAATATTACTTATTAATGAGGGAAAATAGGACTAAGTTCACAAATCATTGGTAACGATTTCAGATTACCTTGTTATAAATTATAACAAATGAAAATCTTCTGGTACGGAAAAATAAAAAGAGAATCTCATTTGAGATTCTCTTTTATCAGTGACGTATGATGTCGTCACCATTATTTGTTGAGTTCATATAACCTAATACGGTTAATCGCTCTTTCAAGTGCAAGTCTCGCTCTAAGAATATCGACGCCTTTTTCAGGGCCTTCTTGAATACGGGTTTCTGCACGTTTCTTCGCTTCTAGTGCTCTATCAACGTCAATTTCATCTACCCATTCTGCGGAATCGATTACCACTGTAACTTTTTCTTCATTGACAGTTAAGAATCCAGCAGAACAAGCAGCCCACTTAAAGGATTGGTCGTCTTGGCGTACGCGCATACTGCCAACTTTCAGTGGTGCAACCAGAGGTTCATGGTCATATAAAATTCCGATATCACCTTCTGTTGTCTTTAAGATCACCATGTCGGTTTCGCCTTCAAAGAAGACGCGATCTGGCGTTACAACATCAAGCTTGAATTTTTTGCCCATCCTGACACCTCCTATTGTGCTTGACTTTTCTTATACTTTTCAACGACATCTTCGATGCCACCACAGTACAGGAAGAATTGCTCAGGAATTTCATCGTGAGAACCATCAAGGATTTCTCTAAAGCTTCTGATCGTTTCCTTAACTGGAACATAGACACCTTTAGATCCTGTAAATTGCTCAGCAACCGTAAATGGTTGTGATAAAAATCTTTGAATTTTTCTTGCACGGCTTACGACGAGCTTATCATTATCTGAAAGTTCATCCATACCGAGGATTGCGATGATATCTTGTAACTCGTTGTATCTTTGAAGAATTTCTTGGACTTCACGAGCAACTTGATAATGTTCGTTACCAACAACATCAGGTGTAAGAATACGAGAAGATGAATCCAGTGGATCAACCGCAGGATAGATACCTAACTCAGAAATCTTACGCGAAAGAACTGTAGTTGCGTCCAAGTGGCTGAATGTCGTCGCTGGCGCTGGGTCAGTTAAGTCATCCGCAGGTACATAAACCGCTTGAACCGATGTGATAGACCCTTTATTTGTCGAAGTGATTCTCTCTTGAAGTGCACCCATATCGGTAGCAAGTGTTGGCTGGTAACCAACAGCACTTGGCATACGACCAAGAAGTGCCGACACCTCAGAACCTGCTTGTGTAAATCTAAAGATATTATCGATAAATAAAAGAACGTCCTTGCCCTCTTGATCTCTGAAGTACTCAGCCATCGTAAGACCTGTTAAGGCTACCCTCATTCTCGCTCCAGGTGGTTCATTCATCTGCCCGAATACAAGCGCAGTTTTTTCAATAACGCCTGAGTCTTTCATTTCATGATAAAGGTCATTACCTTCTCTTGTACGCTCGCCTACGCCAGCAAATACAGATAAACCACCGTGATTCGTTGCAATGTTGTTAATTAACTCTTGGATGATTACCGTTTTACCAACGCCTGCACCACCGAAGAGACCGATTTTACCACCTTTAGAATAAGGTGCGATCAAATCGACAACTTTGATACCTGTTTCAAGCATTTCTGCACTTGTACCTTGTTCAGCAAATGCAGGTGCCTCTCTATGAATTGGCCAGAATTCAGCATTTGATTTCTCAATTTGGCCTTGTTCATCTATTGTTTCACCTAGTACGTTGATCAATCGACCCAATGTCGGTTTTCCAACCGGCACAGAGATCGGTGCACCTGTAGATACTGCATCGATTCCTCTAATAAGTCCATCTGTTGAACTCATAGCAACGGCTCTAACTGTGTTACCACCGATGTGTTGCATAACCTCTGCAACAACATGAACCTCTTTATAATCAATTACGACAGCATCATAAATATTAGGAAGCTGATCCGCTTCAAACCTAATATCGAGTACAGGTCCGATGATTTGAACGATTTTACCAATCGTTTGATCCATACTCTTACACTCCTTTACGAATTATTTTAGTGCTTCAGCACCACCGACGATTTCAGAGATTTCTTGAGTGATTGCAGCTTGTCTCGCTTGGTTGAACGACAGTGTAAGGTCTTCAATGATTTCCTCTGCGTTATCAGAAGCATTCTCCATAGCGATTCTTCTTGCAGCTTGTTCAGCAGCAGAAGATTCGATAAGACCACCGAAAAGTGTACTTTCTACATATTTTGGAATGATGTAATGAAGTACTTCCTCTGGTGAAGGCTCGTAATTGATGTACTCTGACGGGCCTTCTCCTTCTACAACTTCTGGACGTTCAATTGGTAACAACAGTAAATCTGTTGCTACTTGTGAGATGGAGCTTACAAATCTCGTGTAAATAAAATGAATAGAATCTACCTCGCCTTTTTCAAGCATACTGGTCGCAGTTTTTGCGATTTGTACAGCATGAATAAACTCTGGTTTTTCAGAAATATATAAGAAGCTGTCGACGACATTGTAACCATTTTGCTTCAATACGTCATTCGCTCTTTTTCCGACAGCGATGTACTTCGCATTTTCTTTGTCGGTTACATTTTCAATCGATTTTTTAATCGCGTTGATGTTATAACCACCACAAAGACCTCTATCTGAGCTGACCACAATGTAAAGTGGTTTATGGCTAACTCCAGAAGAGACAAACTTACTCTTAATGCTTTTATCAGCACTTAAGATATCGTGTACAGCCGTTTGAATCGTGTCGAAATAAGGTTTGGTGATATCCATTCTATCTCTTGCACGTTTAAGCTTTGCAGTTGAGACGAGCTCGAAAGCCTTGGTGATCTGCATGGTGCTGTTGACACTTCGAATTTTACGCTTAATATCGCGTGTACTACTTGCCATGTTCAATCCCTCCTACAAGGAAGCTTATTATTCTAATACAAAGCTTTTCTTAAATTCTAAAATTGCCGCTTTTAACGCTTCTTCAACATCAGCAGTCATTTCACCTTTTTCGATGATTGATTTTCCGATTTCAGGATGATTTAACTTTAAGAACTCAATTAAACCACTTTCGAACTTAGAAATGTGTGCAACTGCAATGTCCGTCATAAACTTGTTGACGATTGCATAAATCACCATAACTTGCTCTTCAACTGCCATCGGTCTGTATTGAGGCTGCTTTAATACCATCATTAATCTCTCACCATGCTCAAGTGTCGCTTTTGTATCCTTATCAAGTTCAGAACCGAACTGTGCGAAGGCTGCAAGCTCTCTGTATTGAGCGAGTTCAAGTTTAATTTTTGAAGCGACTTTCTTCATCGCTTTAATTTGAGCATCCCCACCAACACGCGATACAGAGATACCAGCATTAACCGCTGGTCTTTGTCCTGAGAAGAAAAGTTCTGACTCAAGGTAAATCTGACCATCTGTAATAGAAATTACGTTTGTTGGAATGTAAGCAGATACGTCACCTGCTTGTGTTTCAATGATTGGTAACGCTGTGATTGAGCCTGCACCTAACTTATCTGAAAGTTTAGCAGCACGCTCAAGTAATCTACTGTGTAGGTAGAAAACGTCACCTGGGTAAGCTTCACGTCCTGGTGGTCTCCTAAGAAGCAAGGACATTGCACGATAGGCAACGGCGTGTTTGGACAAGTCATCATAGATAATGAGGACGTGTTTGCCATTATACATTAACTCTTCAGCCATTGTAACGCCTGCATATGGCGCAATATATTGAAGTGGCGCTGGATCAGATGCGGTCGCAGAAACGACACAAGTATAATCCATTGCACCGTGGTCTTCTAATTGCTTAACGATTTGAGCAACCGTTGAAGTCTTTTGTCCAATTGCTACATAGATACAGTAGACATCGGTATTTTTTTGATTGATGATTGTATCAATCGCGATAGCCGTTTTACCTGTTTGTCTATCGCCGATGATTAATTCACGTTGACCTCTTCCGATAGGAATCATAGAGTCAATCGCTTTAATACCTGTTTGAAGTGGTTCATGAACTGACTTTCTGTCAATAACTCCAGATGCTTTTACTTCAATCGGTCTAGATTTTGTCGAAGCAATTGGGCCTTTGCCATCAAGTGGCTGACCTAATGAGTTAACAACACGACCAAACATTTCCATACCAACTGGTACTTCAACAACGCGTTCAGTTCTCTTTACAAGGTCCCCTTCTTTAATCTTTTCGTCTGAGCCAAATAGAACAACACCGACACTATCTTCTTCTAAGTTTAGTACCATGCCGTAAACTTCAAATGGGAATTCAAGAAGCTCACCTGACATACAATTTTGGAGACCATGGACTCTTGCGATACCATCGCCAACTTGAAGAACAGTACCAGTATCCTCTACTTGAAGCTTAGACTCATATTTCTTAATCTGTGCTTTAATCACAGAACTAATTTCTTCTGGTCTTAGATTCATGTCTTGCACACTCCTACTAAATAATTATTTGAGTTAGCCCCTCGAGCATACCTTCTAGTTTAAATTTAACGGAACCATCGATAACTTTATCACCTAATCTTACGACCAAACCACCCAAAAGCTCAGGGTTGATCTGTGTCGATAACACGATTTCTTTTCCAGTCATTTTCTTTAGATTGCTCACTAAAGTATTTAACTGATCTTCTGCTAAAGGCACTACGGATTCTACTGTGACTTTGACAACGCCCTTGTATTCATCAACGCGTCTATCAAAATCCCATTTAATAGAAAGTAAGTCGGATCCTCTCTTCTTGTCCATGATAATTTTCAAGAAATTGAGTAGTGTTTGGGATACTTGGTCACCAAAGGTTTCTTGAAGTACAGCTTTCTTTTCTTCAATATTTACCTTCGGTGTTTTTAGAATTTCGTAAAAGTCTGGATACTCTTTTAAGATCGACTCCACAAAATCAAATTCACTTTGAACCAAATCTAAGCGTCCTTCCTCAACAGCGACATCAAATATCGCTTCCGAATAAGTTTTGCTTACTAATTCTGCCATTGAGTCTCACCTACTTCACTTATGAACTTATTGATAAGTTCTTTGTGATCTGCTTCGTTGAGATCTTTCTCTACAACTTTTGAAGCAGCAAGTATCGTAAGCTCAGAAATCTGACCTTTTAACTCATTAACCGCTTTTACGCGTTCTCTTTCAAGTTCTCTATGTGCATTAAGCTTCATAGTATCCACTTCGGTTTCAGCCGCTTTAACGATTTCAAAAGCTCTGTTTTCAGCACGTTGCGTGTATTTTTTAACGATTTCTTTGCCTTCATCATCAGCATGAGTCAATTTCGCTTCATAATCCGCTTTAAGCTGTTGTGCTTCTAAATCCAAGTTTTTAGCCGCTTGAATTTGATTTTTGATTTCGTTTTCACGCTTTTCCATGAATGCTGTAACTGGACCGAAAAGGAACTTTCTGAGAATCAAGTAAAGAATGAGTGTATTGATCAGCTGGAACACAAATGTCCAGTCTGGACTCACAAGTCCCAATCTAAGACTTGAGTTTACAATATCGATACTCATGTATTACCTCCCGTTTATTTCGGTTTTATTAGAGCATGCCTACAAGTGGATTAGCAAATAATAAAATTAATGCGATAACAAGACCATAGATACCAGTTGTCTCTGCAACTGCAGCACCAAGTAGCATTGTTCTTACGATGTCACCTTGTGACTCAGGTTGTCTACCAACTGCTTCAGCACCTTTACCAGCTGCGAAACCTTGTCCGATACCAGGGCCGATACCTGCGATCATAGCAAGACCTGCGCCAATTGCTGATGCTGCTAATACAAGAGCTTTACCTGTAATTAATGTTTCCATAAAAAGATCCTCCCTTGATAATTATGATTCATATTTGATTAAAACTTGTCGCCCATTTGCTTGGAATTCATCCACTAAGGCGACGGCTAGAAAATTACGCTTATAACAACGGATTAGCAAAAAGTAATACAAGTGCGATTACAAGTGCATAAATACCTGTTGTTTGCGCAACTGCTTGACCTACAAGCATCGTTCTAACGATCTGAGATTGCATCTTCGGTCTCTTACCAGTGGCTTCTGTACCTTTGCCGGCAGCATAACCTTGACCGATTCCAGGACCAACTCCAGCGATCATCGCCAGACCTGCACCTATGGCAGAAGCCATAATCACTAAGGCATTGCCTTCCAAATTGATCAAAGGATTTCCGAAGAGCATAATTAGCGCAACTACAAGTGCCAAGATACCTGAAGTTTCTGCAACTGCAGCTCCAAGTAACATAACCATTGTGGTTTCACGAAGCGACTTTGGATTTCTCGATACCGCTTCTGCGCCTTTTCCCGCTGCATACCCCTGACCTACGCCAGGACCTATACCGGCAATCATAGCGAAACCCGCGCCAATTGCCGAGGCTGCTAGAACAATCGCCTTAGGTTCAAAACTCATCAGCCAATTTAAAAAATCCATAATAAAATTGCTACTTTCCATGAGTTCACCCCTCTAAGTACTCTCTTATTCCATTGCCCCAGAAATAAATACCATTGTCAGCATTGTAAAAATAAACGACTGTAATAGACCTGCGAACAAGTCAAAATAAATGTGAAGCACTGCAGGTAAACCTGCTTGGAGTAACGGAATAGTAAGTCCAAACAGCATTTCTGTAAAGCTTCCTAACGCACCATACAACAACGACATGATGATGACCCCTGCAGATATGTTTCCGAATAGACGGAAACCCAGCGAAATTGGGTTTGCCAGTTCACCAACGATATTGAGTGGTAACAGGAACGGCATAGGCTGTAGAAAACCTTTTGAATAGCCGCCAAGTCCCTTGCTTTTGACACCAAATACTTGAGTCAATACAAAGGTCGTGATTGAGAGACACATAGTTGTGTTAAGATCTGCTGTAGGGGGCCTAAACCCTAAGAGACCTATAATGTTGGAAATACCTATAAATAATAGAAGAGTTCCAACAAAAGGTGCCCACATGTAATTTCTCTCTCCCATGTTTTGCTTGGTAAGGTTATTTATTACCGAAACTAATTGTTCTACAATAAGCTGTAGCCCTTTTGGCTCTTTCTTCATGTTGCGCGTCGCAATTATCGAAAAGACAAATAGTACGGCAATTATTAGCCAAGTGACGGTAACCGTTTCTGAAACTGGGATATCGCCTATACCAGGTATGTTCTTGATGGTAAATGCGATGCGTGGTCCAAAACCTTCACTGCCCACTAGATTCATCCTCCTTTCTTCTTAGAATATTTCTGAAAAAACGTTTATCTCCTAAAAAATTACCCATTAGGATGATAATCTTGATGATAACGAGGCCTAGGATTGTTCCTAATACATTTATATAAGGTGCGACGATCGATACATAAAGCACGACCGCTGTCACAATATACCTAATAAAATATTTAATTACAGTAAAAGACTGGGCTTTATCCGACTGCATCTGTACCGCACGACTGAGCGTATTAGATAACTCCATAAAATTAAGTCCACTGATTGCGGATCCAAATATGACACCTAAAATGAAAGGTCTCGGATCCTTTATGGCGATAAACGAAACGCCTATAATGATAGCATCTACAATTAGAAGCCAAGTCATGATTCTTTTTTGAGTTTGTTTTAAAGCGTTCATTTTGCCACCTTTTTCATCATTCCCATTATTATATCACTTAACAATTCATTTGATAATTCCTCTTTTTGTTTACACTTTTTCAAATATTCTGATTTTTATAAGTAAACCATGAGGTTTAGAGTCTATTCTTCTTCCTTATTGCGCATCTGCTCATCATTGAGGTTGGTTTCGCTTTCTTCAGTGTGATCCTTCTTTTTCTCGAGAGACTTCTCAAAATTGTGGACATAGGAGGACGGACTTTCTTTACTTTCATACTCTTTGCTTTTTTGCATCGAAAGTACATATAAATTTCTAAATGAAGACCCGACACCTAAAAGAACAAAAATAATAAGGAATATGCCCTTGGTTTTGAAAAAACGGTCCAAAAAAGCACCAAGCAAAACACCCCCAATAATGGGGACTAGCATCATAATTCCAACTTGGGATATTAGCGCTAAGTTCTGCAATATGCTCTTACTGGATTTTTTCGAACCAAACATATTCCTTCACCTCAAATAATTGTCATAATATAAGAACAATACCCCTTATTATAACACATTTTATGTTAAGCCAAAATACTTAGAAATTGCTTTTATCATTTTTCCAGATTCTTAAAGCGTCGATTATTCGCGCGCAGGCTTTACCGTCTCCATAAGGATTCATCGCCTCTGACATCGTCTGATAATGCTTTGGATCGACGATTAGCTTTTCCGTTTCACGATAAATGTCTACTTTTTCAATTCCAGCAATAACAACCGTTCCAGCATCAACTGCTTCTGGTCGTTCAGTTTCTGTGCGCAAAACGACAACAGGTTTACCAAGCGCTGGCGCTTCTTCTTGTATGCCACCTGAATCTGTCATAATAAGGTATGACTTTGCCTCTAAGTTTGCAAAATCCTCGTAGCTTAATGGCTCAATTAAGTGAATTCTATGATGTTGATCTAGATATTTTCTTGCGACCGCTCTTACAGCTGGATTTAAGTGCATCGGGAAAACCAGTTCAACATCTTCATGTGCCTCAATCAAGTCTCTAATTGCACTGAAAATATTCTCCATTGGCTTTCCTAAATTTTCTCTTCTATGTGCTGTTAAAGCAATGACCTTACGACTTTCAAAATCGATTTTATTCAATATATCGCTTTCAAAAGTATAATTTTCATCAATTACTTCGAGTAATGCGTCAATTACAGTATTGCCTGTTTTATAAACTACTTGTGGATTAATACCCTCTTTTATTAAGTTATCAACATTTCCTTGAGTAGCTGCAAAATGTATGCTCGCAATTCTAGTGGTTAATAGGCGATTCATTTCTTCTGGATACGGGCTATACATGTTGAAACTTCTGAGTCCTGCCTCAACGTGTCCCACAGGGATTTGAGCGTAAAAAGCTGCAAGTGCACCTGATAAAGTTGTGGATGTATCCCCATGAACCAGTACAACATCAGGATTTTCTTTCTTTAACACCTCTTCAACACCAAGTAAAACCCTAGATGTAATTTCACTCAATGACTGTCCTGATTTCATAATGTTCAAATCATAATCAGGCTTAATGTCAAAGAGGTCTAAAACTTGATCTAGCATCTCCCTATGTTGTGCTGTAACACATACAATGGATTGTAGATCATCTTCTCTCTCAATTGCTTTTACAAGTGGCGCCATCTTAATCGCCTCAGGTCTTGTGCCAAAAAGCGTCATTATTTTCATAAAATCCTCCTAATTGAAGTCATCATATATTAAAAAAAGCCCTCGAACAAATCGAAGGCTTTTACAAATCGTTATCACTTGAAAAATGATTAACCATTTTTTTTCTGCATTATTAGCGTCCGATTAATAGGTATAAAAGTTACGATTGCTGCTAATATCAACAAAACTAATGCATGCATCCAGTTTTGTTTTAATAATGCAATCGCACCAGCACCTAATAGTGCAGAAATTAAATACATTGATAAAACGGTTTTTCTTTGCCCCAATCCCATTGACATTAATCTGTGATGTAGATGACCTTTGTCAGCTTCCATAATAGGGCGTTTGTTAATCAGCCTTCTCAAGATGGCAAATGCAGTATCAAAAATCGGAATACCTAGCGCTAAGATTGGTACGACAACGGTTATTGCCGTTGCACTTTTAAGTGCACCATCAATCGAAATGGCAGATAAAACCAATCCCAAGAACAATGCACCTGCGTCTCCCATAAAGATCTTTGCTGGGTTAAAGTTATAGGGTAAAAAACCTATAGAGCTACCCGCTAAGATCAAAGTGATCATTGCTGCATCGTATTGGTGATTCAAAATAGCAATATAGCTCAGTGTAACTGCTGCTATCGCTGAAATCCCAGCCGCAAGTCCATCTAACCCGTCAATCAGGTTAACTGTATTCGTCACGCCAACGATCCAAATCATTGAAATAGGTAACGCAAAATGCTGCAAGAAGATAAAATCAGATTTACCAAAGAAATTTGTGAAGAAAGTGATTTCATAACCTGATTTCACCAAGATAAAGGCTGCTGCAATTTGAAACAATAGCTTTAGCTTCGCGCCAAGTGGCTTAATATCATCGATCATCCCTGTGACAAGCATCACGCAAGACGCGATAAATAACCCTATGAGCTTTGTCGTTTCAACGTTGGAAAAAAGAAACATGCTGACGAAAAAGCCTGAGAATATTGCGATACCACCCCAAAGTGGCATTGGCTTTTTATGCATGCGTCGATCGTCCTTCGGAACGTCCACCGCACCAAGTTTGTTGGCAAGCTTAATGACAAATGGCGTCATTATAAAGCTGATTAACCCTGCGATAATTGCTGGAATATACATTAAACACCTCGACTATTTTGTGCCGAATAAACGGTCTCCCGCATCTCCTAATCCTGGCACGATGTAAGCGTGATCGTTGAGTTTTTCATCGATTGACGCAATATAAATGTTAACATCAGGATGCGCAGCTTGAACTGCCGAAATACCTTCTGGACAGCCAATTAAGCAAACCAAACGAATGCTCTCTGCACCTCTATCTTTTATAAACTGAATCGCTGCATTGGCAGAACCGCCTGTTGCAAGCATTGGATCAACGACGATTAAATCTCTTTCGTTAATGTCTGTCGGTAGTTTGCAATAGTACTCTACCGGCTCTAATGTCTCTGGATCACGATAAAGACCAATATGTCCAACTTTTGCAGCTGGTAAAAGATTTAAGAAACCATCAACCATACCAAGACCTGCTCTTAAGATTGGAATGATACCGAGTTTTCTTCCTGAAAGCATTTTTGTCTTTGTTTTACAGATTGGCGTTTCAATTTCAACTTCTTCAAGAGATAAATCTCTTGTTACTTCATATGCAAGAAGCATAGAAACTTCTTTAACGAGTTCTCTGAACTCTTTTGATCCTGTATTTTTATCTCTGATCAAGCTTAATTTATGTTGGATCAATGGATGATTCATTTCAAATACTGTACTCATACTGCACCTCTTATAAATATTTTGATTCAATTTCGAATATTTTTGCTACGCGACCTTCGTGTCTGCCGCCTTCAAATTCTGCGTCAAAGAACGCATCGACAATTTTAAGTGCCAACCCTTCTCCAACAACGCGTTCTCCTAGAGCGATGATATTTGCATTGTTATGCTTTCTCGCCATTTCAGCACTGAATGTATCGCTAACTGGTGCAGCGATAATACCTTTAACTTTATTGGCTGCGATAGAAATGCCAAGCCCTGTACCACACACCAGAACACCTAAATCACATTCTCCTGATGTAATGGCATTCGCCACTTTGAGTGCATAATCCGGATAATCACAGGATTCTTTGCATTCAATGCCGAAATCTACAACCTCATAGCCCCTCTCAACTAAATGTGCCTTAATGACAAGTCTTAGATTAAATCCGCCATGGTCTGAGCCCATTGCAACTTTCATTTGCAACCTCCTTATTCATTTTCAAAATTCCTAATCCATTATAAAATCTATAGATATAAAAAGCAAATTAAATTCTCGTTACTTTACCTTCCGCAGCTTTTTTCAATCGATTCATAATTGCCTCACCTAAGCCTCTTTCTTCAACGCCTCTAGCAATAATATGTGTGCAACCTACCGAATCAAATGTTCTCAGTGACTCAAATAATATTTTTGCGTATTCTGTCAGATCTTTAGATGATCCTGCACTGATAATATAGTAGCTTTTATCTTCAATACCTTCTAGCGCAACCATGCGCTCTAAAACCGCTGCCTCTTCATCAAAAGTAAGAACCCCTAGCTTTTCATTACCTACTTGTGCAAATTTGACGACCGCTTCAAAAAGGTGTTTGACGATCTCTGTTGGGCAACCTACCCAAACCACCACTGGTGCATTTGGCGCATAATGACGATATTTCATCCCAGGCGCTTTTGCTACGCCATCTGTGTCAATTTTATCCTTTGTAATTGCAGCATCAAATTCACAGACACCAACAACTCCTTTGATCATCTCACAAGTGACCTTGCCAGGTCTTAATATAATTGGCACCTCACCAGTGACATCTAATACAGTAGACTCTAAGCCAACTTCCGCAGAATCACCTGCTACGATATAGTCAACTCGTCCCAACAAATCTGCAATTACAGTTTTGGCCTGTGTGGGACTTGGTTTACCAGAAAGATTGGCCGAAGGGGCTGCGATTGGTTTACCCGATAATCTAATGAGCTCAAGCGCAACAGGATTTGATGGCATTCTGATTCCGACAGTTGATAAACCACCTGTAACCTTTAAGGGGATTTGCTCGTTTTTTTTCATTACAAATGTGATTGGACCAGGCCAAAAGGCATCCATTAGCTTCTGAACATACGGCCTTACGTCTATGACTAGTTTTGGCAGCATCTCCACGGATGCTATGTGAACGATTAAGGGATTATCTGAAGGCCTTCCCTTTGCTTCATATATTGCATCAACAGCACTCTCAGATAACGCATCCGCACCAAGACCATATACCGTCTCAGTTGGAAAAGCAACCGTTCCGCCACTAGAAAGACAAACTGCCGCGTCTTTCAAAACTTCGCTTAACACTTCTTGTGTCATCTCTTCTTTTACGTTAATAATTGTCGTATTTCTCATATCACTATTCCTCAAATTCTACCTCAAGTTCCTTGTAGCTTTAAAAAATCATTTAGCATCGATCCTTCAGACTTTGCCACAAACGAGTTTGTGGCTATATAAGAAAAAACCTCGGATTGCTCCTCAGTTTTTTTAGTCAAAATTTATCTAGCGAGGTACGTTAAAGCCGCACCAAAGTTTCTCTGTTAAATGCCCATTTTAAAAGCATTGGCGTAATCAAAGTTGAAACTAAAACCATTGAAATGGTCGCTGCCATTCCAGATTCACTCAAAATTCCCATTTGAACGCCATAGTTGGCAACGATGATGGCTACCTCAGCTCTTGGAATCATCCCGATACCGATTTGAAGTGACTGTGCATGATTAAACCCAGAAACTCTAGCACCAAATCCACAACCGATGATTTTACCGATAGACCCTAAGATTACGAGTAAAAGACCAATGCTTGTGGCTTTAATAGCTGCTTCTAAATTGATGTCCATTCCGATCGATAAAAAGAAGATCGGTGTAAACATCATTTCAGAAATTTTATTAATATCATGCGAAACTTTGTGTTTATAAGTGGTCATGGAAAAAATAACGCCTGCAAAATACGCACCTGTAATCGCTGCAACACCAAATTCTTCAGATATAAATGCCAACGCCAGGCAAATAATCAATGCGGCGACATCTATTTTTTCACTTAAGTCATACCTTTCTTTAAGCCATTTAATCGCTCTTAAAGTAATAAATCCGACTACTGTGATCACTAGAAACAAAAGTACAACTTCTACGACTACTTGACTCACTGAGTGTGAAAGGCCAGGTCTAACAACACCAACTAAAATAGTCAAAAGTACGATTCCTACAACATCATCGATAATTGCAGCACCTAGAATCATCACACCTTGTTGTGATTTAAGCTTGCCAATCTCTTTAAGTGTCTGTACGGATATACTTACCGACGTTGCCGTTGTCACGATACCTAAAAATAAAGCTGCCGTCTGGTCGATACTTGGGAATAAAACTTGCACACCAAAAAACACCAGTATCGCTGGTGCAACTACACCGCCTATCGCTATCAATGAAGATGTCTTTAAGCTTCTTTTTAGCTCATCTACATCTGTCTCAAGACCTGCGATAAACATCAGCATGATTACGCCGATTTGAGCAAAGGATTGGAGTGAATGCGTCTTCTCTATCAATCCGAACCCTAACAAAATGCCTGCGATAATCTGACCTAATACGGCTGGTTGCTTTAGCTTTGTACTGATTTTTCCTGCTGCATGCGCAACAAATAGCAAAACCGCCAATTGTAAGATAAACAAATAATCACTATCCATAAATCCCCCCAACTTATGGAGACTAGCTCAACTTACCAACGTTTATAGTATACGCTTTTTTTATAGCCCTCACAAGGTTTACACTTCTTCAAGTGCTTTTAAAGCTTCAGTTTGGAAAAACGTCGTCAACTCATCGATCATTTCATCGATTTCACCTTGCATGTAACTGTCTAACTTGTAAATTGTAATTGGGATACGATGATCTGTTATTCTAGCTTGTGGGAAATTATAAGTTCTAATTTTGGCACTTCTATCTCCTGTACCAACTTGACTTCTTCTTTCTGCAGCGATCTGCTCATTTTGTTTAGTGAGCTCAATTTCATAAAGTCTCGCTTTAAGAACTTGCATCGCTTTTTCTTTATTTGATAGCTGTGATTTACCATCCTGACAGCTCACTACAAGCCCCGTAGGTAAATGCGTAATTCTTACCGCTGAGTCAGTTGTATTTACTGACTGTCCACCATTACCAGAAGATCTAAACACGTCGATTCTTAAATCATTTTGATTGATGCTGACTTCGACGTCATCCACTTCAGGTAATACCGCAACTGTTGCAGTAGAAGTATGAATTCTACCACCCGACTCAGTTTGTGGAATTCTTTGGACACGGTGTGTACCGCTTTCGTATTTTAATTTTGAATAAGCGCCATTCCCTTTGATTAGAATAGAAGCTTCTTTAATCCCACCAACACCCGTTTCATTTGTGTTTAGCAGTTCCACTTTCCATCTTTTTCTTTCAGCAAAACGAATATAAAGCCTTAAGAGTTCCGCAGCAAACAAACCCGCTTCATCGCCACCGGCACCAGCTCTGATCTCTAATATAACGTCTCTTTCATCGTTAGGATCTTTCGGAAGTAATAGCTTTTTAACTTCCATCTCAAGTACTTCAACTTTTTCCTCTAAGTCCGCCAATTCGATCTTCGCTAATTCTCGAATCTCATCATCGCCTTCTTCGAGCATTTCTTTTGCTTCTTCTATCCCGTTTACAACATCCTTGTATTCGCGATACTTAAGTACAATACTCGATAACTCCGAATGTTCTTTCATAAGTCTTTGCCATAATTTTTGATCGTTGATTACCTCAGGATCAGAAAGCTTAAGGCCAAGCTCTTCATATTTTTCTTCTATGAATTTCAACTTATCAAACATGCTAAAATCCTCCAACTCTTATCTTTGTCCATATATAAATCTCGGAATACCATTCAAATCTGAAAAATGGTCTACCGATTTAAAATCATTTTCTATCAATAAAGCTTCAATCGCTTCATGTTGATTATGCCCCGCTTCAAAGTAAAGATACCCATTTGGATTTAAGTGTTCCTTCGCTTTTGGAATCAATCTTCTATAAATGTCCAGACCGTCTTCACCCGCAAAAAGCGCAATGTGAGGTTCATGCTCTGTGACTTCGGGTTCGAGTGTTTCTAAATCGCCTATTGGAATATAGGGTGGATTTGAAACGATTACGTCGAACTTGCCTTCAATGTTTTCAAAGAGATCGCTAAGTACAAACTGAACCCTTTCAGAAACATTGTGATAAATGGCATTCTTTTTTGCAACTTCAATCGCGTTTCCGGATATGTCACTTCCTACGACACTTGAAAAAGGAAAGTGCATAGCAAGCGTTATCGCTATTGCGCCACTACCGACGCCAATATCAAGAATCTTTGGATTTGCAATCCTTGTCGTATTGATAATACGCTCGACAAGCGTCTCTGTTTCAGGTCTTGGAATTAACACAGACTCATTTACAAAATAATCAAATCCATAAAAACCTTGCTTTTGGACCAAGTACTGCAGTGGCACACGCTTTACACGGGCAGCTACAAAGTCATCGATGCGTCTTTGCTCTTCTTGAGAAAGCATTCTCTGTTTCGCCAAAACAAGTTCAATCGGCTCTACATCTAGCACATGACAAAGTATGACCTTAGCTTCGTACTGCCAAGCATCTGTAATTGGCATTAAACTCTTTTCAATTTCTTTTTGTTTGGTATATAAAGTAATCATAACTAAAAATTAGGATCCGCCTCATCTAAAACACTTTTAAAAGCTGCAATAGCAACTTCAAGTTGCTTGTCGTCTGGTTCCTTAGTGGTAATTTTTTGCATCATTAAACCTGGATAGCTAAGTGTTCTAACAATTGGATGTGTTGATTTTCCAGCGATACGAATCATTTCATATGATAGACCCGCCACGACAGGGAAGAGTAACAACTTAATTAAAAGCCTTACGATAACACTGTTCCAACTGATAAAAGTAAAAATAATAATACTAATCATTAAAACAAAGAAAACAAAGCTTGTGCCACATCTAGGATGTAGCGTCGTAAAAGTTCTAGCGTTCTCAACCGTCACGTCTTTACCACTTTCAAAACAATGAATGGTTTTATGCTCTGCACCGTGGTATTGAAATACGCGTTTAATATCTTTCATCTGTGAGATTACCAAGATATAGGTTACGAAAACAACAATTTTCATTACGCCTTCTATTGCACTTAATAACAATGTGTTTGTGATCACACCTCTTAAAAATCCAACCATAGCCGTAGGCAAAGCACCAAATAAAAGAAGCGCAAATATTACAGCAAAAACAATTGAGAATCCCAAAAGAATATCATCTGCTTTTTTTCCAAACTTCTTATTTAACCATAGCTCAAACTTGCCTTTTTCTTCAGTGCCATCTCCTTCTGCAAAAAACTCAGCTGAATAGGTTAGCGCTCTTACCCCTATAATCATAGAAGAAATTAATGCAACAATCCCCCTAATCATTGGCAGTTTAAAGAGTGGATGCGAAAAGTGCTTGCTAATTGGATCGACCTTTAGCTCGATCTCACCGTTAGGCTTTCTAACCGCAATCCCGATTTTGTCTTTCCCTCTCATCATTACCCCTTCGATCAGTGCTTGTCCACCGATAGAAGTATATTCTACATTTTTTTGTTCACTCATACAGTCACCTTCGATTCCTTGTACTTGAAATAGCAATCCGCACATAAAGATTCGTACTCAACATGGTTTTCACCATCTATCGCCACTTGTTCACCTTCAAATACAAACTCACCATTTATTTTTCTACCATTTAGAATCGCCTTTCTTCCACATCGACAGATGGTTTTTAGTTCTTCTAGACTATGAGCCAATAACAGCAATCTTTCTGAGCCTTCAAAACCTTTCATCAAAAAGTCAGTTCTAAGTCCATAGCAGATGACCGGAATATCTTGCTTAACTGCTATTTCGAAAAACTGATCAATCTGATCTTTCGTGAAAAACTGCGCTTCATCGACTAAAATACAATCTATCTTACCGTGACGCTCACGCCACGCCATTACTTCCTCAATAACATTTGCTTCCTTTTTAACGATAACATCGACTTGCTTCGTTATTCCCAATCTAGAGACGACTTGATCGCCTCCTTTGGTATCTGTGTAGGGCTTAATAATGATCGCCTGCATACCACGTTCAGTGTAGTTGTGCATAACTTGCATCAGTGCAGTTGATTTTCCACAATTCATTGCGCCATATCTAAAGTATAACTTTGACATTTCAAGCTCCTCAATTTATAGTTTTATTCTATTTTAACACAATCATTTTTATAATATAAAATAAAAATCTTCAGGTATGTAACCTTCAGATTATACATCAATTTCTTTGCTGCTAAATAAAAAGCTTTAGGCATCGAGCCTTCAGATTTAGTCACCATCGAGAATGTGACTAAATAAAAAAGGTTAGGACTACCCCATCCTAACCTAATTACAAGCGACTTATTTAAGATTGTATTTTTCCTTAAACTTCTCAGCTCTACCGCCACGCTCAACTGATTTAGCTGTACCAGTGAAGAATGGATGGCATTCAGAACAAATTTCAATTCTGATCTCATCTTTTGTAGAACCAGTTGTGAATGTATTGCCGCATGCGCAGTGTACTTCAACTTTTTTGTAATCTGGATGAATTGATTGTTTCATTATGTTCACCTCTCTCCTTATTAATTTATCTCAAGTTTCAATATTCAAATTTCAAGCCTTATCATTGTAACACACTCTATT
>DJWQ01000214.1 GCA_002441045.1 Firmicutes bacterium UBA6226
CGCGGATAGTAGTTATGAAGTGCGTAGACTGTATGTGTATTATCGGATAAAGCATCGATCCAGACTTGATCGACCGTAGATGCATTGATACAGATGGGCATCTCTCTTGCAGCCTTTACCACAGCCTCAAGTGAAAAACCGTAATCGATTCTTAAGATGTCGATCTCGAGTCCCTCTCGAAGCTCTGAAAGTGTATTATAACCAAACTGACCAAGCGTTCTAGGTGACACATCCGCAAGTATTTTGTAGCCAATTGATTTGCATGTCTTTAGCATATCGATACAATTTGTCACATAATCCGAAGAAAATTCCTCTGCTATATGAAGTGAAGTGAAAATCATACTGCCCTCTATATATTCAGACTTTAAACGAGATTGATTTTCACGCCATGTGGATGGAAATACTGAATAACCAAAATGTTTCATATAATCCTCCAAGTTGTTGTCATTCATCTGATCAATTGAAAAGTAATAAATTATTACGTATAAAACAATTTTAGAGTAATAAAATATACTATAGCTTAATTATATCCTTAGGTTGCAATTTTGTGAATAGCATAATTTTCAATACAGCATTTGCAATTGTAATCTTTTGATTACAGAGGTTAGTTTTGTTAATGCAACTGTAAACTAAATGATACATATTTTGAAATAAAAATGTATCAAAATGGAGACGTATGTATAAAAATTAGCCGATTAGAATCAACTGGTGTAATCAAATGTTTACATTACAACGATTTGCTTGAAAGGTTACGTTTTTTTGTTAGATATTTATAATTTTGCACAAATAGTTATACAGTTTTGATTCACCTAGGTAAAAATCTTTCATATTTTCGCTTGTTAATGCGAATTAATTCCCAAATTATAACAAATAGCCATAAATGCAATTAATCAAGAGACCATATCGGCTTAATATCATTTTAAATCTGCGTCTAAATATCATATCAATATAATCTTTGGCACAGAAATTGCTTTTATAATTAAATGGGTTAGGGGTAACCATATGGTTGATTTCAGCTAAGCTGATTTCATAAAGCAATCATATTTATTTTAGGAGGGAATTATGTTTAAAAAAGTAACAAGAGCTTGTGTTAAGCTCGTGCAGAATTACCTGCCAGATCCATTTCTCTTTGCAGTTATCTTGACGCTAATTGTATTTGTAGCAGGGATGATTACAACTGCTGCAGGTCCACTTGAGATGGTTAAAAACTGGGCAGGCGGATTTTGGGGATTATTGTCTTTCTCTATGCAAATGGCATTGGTACTTGTAACAGGACATACATTAGCAAGTACGCCAATCGTTAAAAAGTTACTTGAAAAGTTAGCAAAACCTTGTAAAACCCCTTTACAGGCCATCGTAGCGGTAACATTTGTTTCAACAATTGCATGTTGGATTTGGTTTAGTGGTAGGTGCCTTATACGCTAAGCAATTGGCTAAAACCGTTAAAGGAGTGGATTACAGACTACTTATTGCATCTGCTTACTCTGGCTTCTTAGTGTGGCATGCTGGTATTTCTGGTTCAATTCCATTACAAATGGCTTCAGGTGGAGAGGCTTTATCAAAAGCAACTTCAGGTGCAGTAGTTGATCCGATCAGTACTTCTCAAACTATTTTTTCAGGTTGGAACTTAATAATTGTGGCAGTTATTCTATTCACATTACCACTTGTTAATAGAGCGATGCATCCAAATAAAGAAGATGTTATCGTCGTAGACCCTAAATTACTTGAAGACGATGAAGTAAAAGGTGAAGCGATTAAACACGGCGATACATTTGCTGACAAAATGGAAAACAGCATGATTCTCTCTATGCTAATTGGTGTAATGGGCTTAGTTTATATCGTTTATTATTTCTATACAGCGGGCTTTGAGCTCAATCTTAATATCGTAAACTTTATCTTTTTATTCCTAGGAATTATTTTGCACAAAACGCCTAGAAAGTTCTTAGATGCTGTAACTGCAGCAGCTAAAGGGACTGCTGGTATCATACTTCAGTTTCCATTCTATGCAGGTATTATGGGCATGATGACAGGTGTCAGTGTCGCTACAGGAAATTCACTTGCAGGTGTAATTTCACAAGCATTTGTTAACATTTCAAACCAAACGACATTCCCATTGTTTACATTCTTAAGTGCAGGAATCGTTAACTTCTTTGTACCTTCAGGTGGTGGTCAATGGGCGGTACAAGGTCCAATTATGATGCCTGCAAGTGTTGAACTTGGTGTTAGTACAGCAAAAACAGCAATGGCAATCGCTTGGGGAGACGCTTGGACAAACATGATTCAACCGTTCTGGGCACTTCCAGCACTTGGTATAGCAAATCTCGGTGCGAGAGACATTATGGGCTTCTGTCTAATCGATTTGATTTATGCAGGGGTAATCATTGCACTCGGGTTAATCATTTTTTAGTTAACTCTTTAACCCAAATATAGCATCCTTATCAAAAGCTAAGAGCCTGTGAAAATACAGGCTCTTAGCTTTTTTATAGCATATTTAGATCATAATTGAAAGCTCTTAAAACGATCATTATAAAACGATTCTATCTACTTGGAATAGGTTAAATAACAAATATTATTCAGTTCTAAGTGCCACAACAGGATCCTTGTTTGCAGCCATTTTTGCTGGTATAAGACCTGCAATTAGTGTCAGAATCATGCTTCCGATGATTAGAATGATGGCATGCTGTGGTAATAATGTCGCTATCGTATCGATGTCCACTAATTTCGAGATAATTTGATTGATCGGGAGAGTTAGTAGGAAAGAGAGTCCAACACCGATAACACCTGCTGTGAAACCGATAATGATAGTTTCTGCATTGAAAACACGTGAGATATCCTTCTTCCGTGCACCAACTGCGCGTAAAATACCAATTTCTTTGGTACGCTCAATAACAGAGACATAAGTGATGATGCTAATCATGATGGTTGAAACCACAAGTGAAATTGCTGCAAAGCCCACTAGGACATAGGTTATTGTATCTAATAACGTTCCCGTCATATCGGTTATGGTTTCTGCAAGATCAGAGTAAAGGATCTGATCTTCTGTCGGTAGATTTATATTATAGTCTTCAAGATAATCCTTGATTAACTCCTTACTATCATAATCTGTTGGATAGATATTGATGCCATATGGGGTAGTGTCTGCACCCAGTGCAAGAAGCATTAAAGCTTTGGTTTGCTGATCGTTGAACTCTGTACCTAAAAGGACATTGTAATCAGCCGATTCTTGAGTTTTTGCAATCTTGCTATTTTGTGAGTCCATTAAAAGTAAGTTGGTAAGATCATGTGTATAGGCGATTCCAGTTGATAAAAATCCAGTGTCGTCTTTAGGGCGTAGGATGCCGACAATCGTAAGTGGAATTGATGATTCATCATCATAAAGCTTTTCATAATCAAGAGGCGTAGCACCAGTAAAGAGTCCATCTGTTTCTGTGTAATATAGATCATTTGGAATGACCTTCAAGATAGTTTGACCTACCAATGACTCAAAGCTAAATGCGGTTTCGTCTGGATTCAAACCCAATTGGGAAAAGAATCTACTATCGATACGGTTATAAGCATCTACTACAAGTACCACTTCGTTTTCGTTTTGAGGCAATCGGCTACCATCACCTAAAAGGTCGTAAAGTGAAAGAACGAAATCCTCACTTTCGGGCAGTTCTTGCCAAAAACCAGTATTGCCATTTAAAGTTGCCATAGTGGATGTCTTTCCTGAGGTCTCAAATTTCACAACCGCTTCATCTGCTTTTGCCAGTACATTACTCGATATCGCATAAGTATAGTTAATGGCATTGACTGCTTCAGGAAGCTCTGTTTTAAGGCCTTCAACGTAGGTAACGTAGTCGTTCGTAATACTATTTTCATGTAATGTTGTGTTTTTTTCTTGATCATATACATAAATTTCATTTGTATTAGGATACTCGGTATACTTGGTTTGATCAGAAGAGACGTTGTTAAATCCAGGTCTTTCTGTAAAATCGACGCGTTGCATCCCTGAAGTAATGGTTATTGGAAAGCCAGACAAGGTATCGGACTGCATGGAATCAATATAGGATGAAAGCCCTGATGATAGTGCCAACACTAATGCAACACCTATGATGCCAATGCTACCAGCAAACGATGTGATAATCGTTCGACCGCGCTTGGTTAATAAATTTTTAAGTGAAAGTGATAGAGCGGTACTAAGTGACATAGACGTCTTTTTGAAAACACTTTTTTTATTTTCACTGATGATTTCGATTGGTGCTTCATCAGATGTTATTGGTTTTGAGTCATCTTGTAATGCACCGTCCAGTAGCTTAACAACTCGATCAGAATACTCAGCTGCTAATTCTGCGTTATGTGTCACCATTATCACCAGTTTTTCTTTAGCGATTTCTTTTAAGATATCCATAATTTGAACACTGGTATGGCTGTCGAGCGCACCGGTTGGCTCATCTGCTAAAATAATATCTGGATTGTTAACGAGTGCTCTTGCTATAGCAACCCTTTGCATTTGACCACCTGAAAGCTGATTCGGTTTTTTGTGTATTTGATCTCCTAACCCTACATCTTGAAGTGCTTTGGTTGCGCGTTTCTTTCTTTCTGATTTTGTTACACCAGATAATGTCATGGCGATCTCAACGTTTTGTAGAACACTTTGATGACCAATTAGATTATAGCTTTGGAAAACAAATCCTATCGATCGATTTCTGTATGCATCCCAGTCACTTTGTTTGAATAGTTTGGTTGAGATACCATTGATAATTAAGTCCCCCTGATCGTATTGATCAAGCCCACCGATTAAGTTAAGCAGTGTCGTTTTACCACAACCAGATGGTCCTAAGATAGAAACAAACTCTTGAGCTCTAAAGCCTATGGATAAGTCCTTTAACGCTATTACAGTTTCACCGCTTTTATAAGTTTTTCTTATATGTTTGAGTTGAAGTTTAATCATGTCATCCTCCTTAAGTAGTCTCAGTATAATGAAACAACATCAACTCAATATAAACTATGTCTTAAAATTTGTTGATATTCAGTTGATAATCAAGCATTAAAATAGTCATATTCACTTCATAGGTCTAGCGTTATAATGTAATAAAGTGTTCCTTGTTTTATGAAAGGAGTTAGCGGTGTTTAGGATTTTGGTTGTAGAAGATGACAGTAATACAAGAAAATTAATAAGTGCGATCTTAAGACAAGAGGGGTTCGAAGTTATCTCCGTAGAAGATGGCATTGCTGCCTTAGAAATGATGGCACATGCACATATAGACTTAGTTGTGACGGATGTTATGATGCCCAACTTAGATGGTCTTGAATTAACCCGTGAGCTTAGAATGGGATGGCCACTTTTACCCATACTCATGTTAACTGCTAAGCAAGAACCGTTAGATAAAAGACTTGGCTTTTTAGTGGGTACAGACGATTATCTGACAAAACCATTTGATGAGCAAGAACTGATTTTAAGGATTAGGGCACTTCTCAGAAGGGCGCAAATCGTCAATGATCAAAAACTTACTTTTGGAGATGTGACGCTTGATTACAATGCACTCAGTGTAAGAATCGGTAATGAATTGACACAATTGCCTCAAAAAGAGTTTTATCTGCTATTTAAGTTGCTGGCGAATCCCAATCAAATCTTTACCAGATTACAGCTTATGGATGAAATATGGGGACTCGAATCTGATACAGATGACCATACTTTAAATGTGCACATCAATCGATTGAGAGATCGCTTTAGAGGTTGTACCGATTTTGAAATCGTAACGGTAAGAGGACTTGGCTATAAGGCGGTGAGACACATATGATTAAATACTTAAAGAAGAAAATGAGCTTAACAGTGTCTTTGGTCTTGTTCGTTTTTTTTGTTTTACTGGGCACTTTTGTGATTCTGATGTTTGTCGTGATTTTACTTCATAAGTTGGGTTATATCTCTTTATCAGATATCAGGAACAGCTCTACAGATGCACCGCTAAACATACCGACGCGTTTTTTAATTTCGAACTTTATCTTTTGTACCTTTATTGGAACAGCAATATCTGGTTTTTTCAGTAGAAAGTTGCTAAGACCCATCCGAAAAGTAATCGCTGCAACGCATCAGGTTGCATCTGGCGATTTTGATGTAAAAGTAGATATTGGTGGCATAGATGAACTTGAAGAACTATCAAATTCGTTTAATAAAATGACTGAAGAGCTAAGTAGTACAGAAACGCTTAGAAGAGATTTTATTAACAATTTCTCCCATGAGTTTAAAACACCTATCGTCTCTATAAAGGGATTTGCGAAAATTTTAAAGTCTGGTGACATAACTGAAACCGAACGAGAAGAGTATCTAGATATCATTATTTCTGAATCAGAAAGGCTGACACAATTGTCCACACAAATTCTGAACTTGTCTAAATATGAGCATATGGAGATTGTAGGTGAGAAAAGGCTTTATCGAATTGATGAGCAGATTCGTAGGATTATTTTGCTCCTAGAGCCAAAATGGACCGCTAAATCTATCGTATTTTCTCTAGATCTCCCAGATACTTTGATAGAAGGTAATGAGGATCTCATCCAGCAAGTACTTTTGAACCTTATCGATAATGCAATTAAATTTTCATATACTGGCGGACAGATTGAGATTGGTTTGATTCAAACTGAAAAGGATGAAATAGTTATCAAAGTTAAAGATGAAGGTTGTGGCATGAGTGAAGAGGCGCAAAATCATATTTTTGAAAAGTTTTATCAGGTCGATCAAAGCCATCAAATCGCAGGAAATGGCATTGGGTTAGCAATTGTAAAACGCTTGATAGGACTCATGAATGGCAGTATTTCTGTTGAAAGTCAGGTTGATTTAGGATCTGTATTTACCATCACTCTCGTTTAAATTTACATTTAA
>DJWQ01000029.1:0-26022 GCA_002441045.1 Firmicutes bacterium UBA6226
CGTATAGAGCGTGAAGTAAATTTTTTTTTAGTAAACAATTAAGTAAAGAAAAAATTACGCATTGATTAAATGGGTATTCAATATATAGTTTGAAAGGAGGCGTAATCCATGCAGGAAGAAGCAAACAATAAGTTTTTGCTAGAGATGAATGGTATCTCCAAAGAGTTTCCGGGGGTTAAAGCATTAGATGGCGTCACTTTAAAGGTAAGAAAAGGTAGTGTTCATGCTTTAATGGGTGAAAATGGTGCTGGTAAATCGACCTTGATGAAATGTCTTTTCGGTATTTACCATATGGATGAAGGTCATATTCGATTAGAAGAACATGACGTTAAGTTCACTTCATCTAAACATGCACTCGATAATGGCGTATCGATGGTTCACCAGGAGTTGAATCAAGTTAGAAGTACGCGAATTATGGATAATATCTGGTTAGGTCGTTTTCCGACCAAAGGTATTTTCGTAGATGAAGATAAGATGTATAAGGACACACTTGAAATCTTTAAAAGCTTGGACATTAACTTAGATCCTAGGAAAAAGGTAAGTGAGTTACAAGTTTCAGAGTGTCAAATGGTTGAAATTGCAAAAGCAGTTTCTTATAATTCAAAACTCATCGTAATGGATGAACCAACTTCTTCGTTAACTGAAAAAGAGGTTAGTCACTTATTTAAAATTATTAGAAATTTAAAGTCAAAAGATGTTTCTGTTATATATATTTCGCACAAAATGGATGAAATCGAACAAATCTGTGATGAAGTAACGGTCATGAGAGATGGACAGTGGATTGCAACTCGATTTATTAAAGATATTACGACTGATGAAATTATTAGCTTAATGGTAGGTCGGGATTTATCAAATCGTTTCCCACCTAAATCAAATCATCCAGGCGAAGTAATATTAAAGGTAGAAAACTTAACCGCTGTGTATCAGCCTTCGATTAATGAGGTATCATTTGAACTTAGAGCTGGTGAAATCTTAGGGATTGCTGGTCTTGTTGGTGCAAAGCGTACTGATGTTATCGAATCTATATTCGCAGAGAGACAAGCGACCGGTTTAGTTCAGCTACATGGTAAAACGATGAAGTTTAAAACGCCAAAGGATGCCATTAAAAATGGTTTTGCATTGGTTACTGAAGAAAGACGTGCCACTGGGATTTTCCCAAATCAAGACATCTTCTTTAACTCTTCGATAGCAAACATTGATCGATATGTTAAATTTGCATCCGTTTTAGATCAAAGAAAAATTCTTAAGGATACCAATTGGGTAGTCGATAGTATGCGTGTTAAAACACCAAATAATAAGACGAGAATCGTCTCATTATCAGGTGGTAATCAACAAAAAGTTATTATTGGTAGATGGCTATTAACAGAACCTGAAGTCCTTCTTCTAGATGAACCGACCAGAGGGATTGACGTAGGTGCGAAATATGATATCTATCAATTGATGATTGATTTGGCTGCAAAAGGTAAGGGTGTGATCATGGTATCATCTGAAATGCCTGAGCTACTCGGTATTACAGATAGAATTATGGTTATGAGTAACGGTCGCTTAGCAGGAATCGTTAACACGAAGGAAACGACTCAAGAAGAAATCCTGAGATTGTCTTCTAAATATTTATAATGGGGAGATGGCTTATGTCAGTTAATACGATTAAGAAAAAGCTGAACAAACAAGATATTGGTCACTTTTTAATGAATAATGCAATTATTATAGTCTTATTTGTTTTGATGATGGTGATCATCGCACTTGAACCAAGCTTTGTTTCATTAAAGAACTTTACAAACATCTTGGCTCAGGCTTCAACTAGAACCATATTTGCACTTGGTGTTGGTACGATTATCGTCGCAAAAGGTACAGACCTTTCGCTAGGCCGTCAAGTTGGTCTTGCAGCGGTTATTTCAGCATCTTTACTACAAGCACCAAACTATGCTTATAAAATGTATCCAGATTTACCAATTCTACCTGTTATTGTTCCAATATTGGTAGTTATGTTAATCACTGCAGTATTTAGTGGTATCAACGGTTTTGTAGTTGCAAAATTTAAAGTTGATCCATTTATTGCAACTTTAGGTATGATGGTTATCGTATACGGTGTAACTTCTATTTACTACGATAGACCGCCTTATGGAGCACAACCGATCGGTGGTTTAGATCCAAGATTTGCTAATGTCGCTCAAGGCTCATTAAAATTTGGTGGCATCACAATCCCTTATTTGGTGATTTACGCCATAATCGCAGTCACAATCATGTGGTTCCTATGGAACAAGACTAGATTTGGTAAAAACCTATTTGCAGTTGGTGGTAATGCTGAAGCAGCTGCTGTATCAGGGGTTAATGTTGGCAGAATGTTAATCATGGTTTATATCCTTGCTGGTTTATTCTATGGACTTGGTGGTTCACTAGAAGCAGCACGTATCGGATCCGCAACGAATAATACAGGTAACGGCTATGAGCTCGATGCTATTGCAGCTTGTATCGTAGGTGGTTTATCCTTCTCAGGTGGTATCGGTAGTATTGCTGGTATCGTAACAGGGGTATTGATCTTCCAAGTTATCGCTTACGGACTTGCCTTTGTAGGGGTAAATGCCTATATTCAATATATTATTAAAGGTCTTATCATCATCATTGCAGTAGCAATTGATAATCGTAAATATATAAAGAGAAAGTAAAATCCTCCTCTTGTGGGTCATGCCTCACATGGAACAGCGCCCCTCTAGTTTGCCGTTCCATATAGGTTATGACCTTTATTTTTTTTAATTTTTTAAGCTTAAATAGACTTTAATTAATATCTAAACTGAACTTAATGTTAATTTATTCTGAGGTGCAATATGTATTTAGGTGTGGATTACTATCCAGAACATTGGCCAAACGAGCTAATGGAAGAAGACATGGAACGCATAAAAGCCATGGGTGCAAATACTGTAAGAATTGGTGAGTTCGCATGGCATTTAATGGAACCAGAAGAGGGTCATTACGATTTTACGTATTTTGATCTTGTGATTGAAAAGCTCAAAGACAGGAATTTAAATATTATATTTGGAACGCCTACGGCAACTTTTCCAGCGTGGCTTTCAAAAAAATATCCTGAAGTACTTGCTAAAAATGTGGATGGCAAAGTCTATGCTTTTGGTGGTAGGCGGATTTACTGTTATAATTCAACCGTTTATAGAGACAAAGTAGAAGCGCTCGTAAAAGCTCTAGTAGATCATTACAAAGAGGAAGAAGCAATTGTTTCTTGGCAAATTGACAATGAGCTTGGGCATGAGGGCTCAGATCAGTGCTACTGTGAGACTTGTCACAAAGGATTTCAAAATTTTCTAGAAGAAAAATATGAGACCGTTGAGACGATGAATCGTACTTATGGTACTATTTTCTGGGGTCAATCGTATAATCGATTTGATGAAGTGCCGCTACCTACAGAAACCATTACGACGCATAATCCTTCACTTTTGGTGGATTGGGCTCATTTTAGATCGAAATCGATCAACGATTTTGCTAAATTACAAATTGACATTTTAAGAGGGACGATCAAGCCAGAACAAAAAATCATTCACAACCTATTTGGTGGATTCTTCAATCGTGCTTACGATCAAAATGTACTAGCAGAAAGACTGGATGTTGTTGCGTATGATAATTATCCGGTCTGGGGAGGGCTAGAAAAACCACTAGCACCTGAACATATTGCTATGACACTTGATTATATTAGAGGATTAAAAAATAAGAACTTTTGGGTTGTAGAAGAATTAATGGGTGCTCAAGGACATACTGTAATAGGTTACTTGCCAAGACCGGGACAGGCATCTCTATGGGCCCATCAAGCTATGGCAAGAGGGTGTGAAAGCTTACTTTTCTTTAGATATAGAGGGATGACACATGGTGCTGAGCAGTTTTGCCAAGGTATTTTAGACTCGGATAACCTAGACAATGAAAAGCTAGATGAAGTTAAAAACTTTTTCTCACAGATCAAATCGAATGAATCAATTTATGAGAGTGAGATTAAAAGTGATATCGCTGTTCTTTATGATTATACCAACCGTTGGGCTTGGGCAGCACAGCCGCAAAGTGAAGCCTTTGACATCGAAAAAGAGATTCTTAGATTTTACCGTCCATTTTATACCTATCAACAATTGGTTGATGTCAGGAAACTAGAGTGTGACCTGGAGAATTACAAGGTTGTATGTTTGCCCGCCATGATGGTGCTATCAGACGAAATGGTCAACAGACTTGAAAACTATGTTAAAAAGGGTGGTATTGTCATCTTTGGTTACAGAAGTGGTCTTAAGGATATAACAAACAACATCAGATTTGGCTGTAATCCTGTTCAAAAGCTGAGCGGTATTAAAGTTAAAAACTATGAGTCTTTGGGTCATGATGTGGTGGTTGAGGTTGTAACACGAGAAGGCGAAGCACACACCTTTAATGTGTGGCGTGAGATGATCGAACCTGTAGAAGCAGAAAGTTTATGTCAATATACAGATGCTTTCTATAAACAATACAGTGGCGCAACGCGAAGAAATATCGGAAACGGTTCTGTCTATTATATCGGTGGTGGTGCGGATGATGCGTTAATGAAAAAAATTGTTTCTGATGTACTTACCGAATGCGGACTACAACAAAATGTATTACCAGATGGTGTTGAATGCGTCACTAGAGAAGGTGTAAAAATTCTTTTAAATCACAATTCTTTTGAAGTGACCTTTGAAGACGTTGAGTTGAAGCCGTTTGAAGTGAGATGGTTATAAAAATTTTAAGGCATATAGGCTTATGATATTTAGATCAAATTCATAGTAAGTAAATTTATTGCAAGTAAATTCATAGCTATCAAATTCATTACTATTAAATAATAATGCCCCTCAAATCAAAATTGAGGGGCTTTGTTTTAGTCATTATTTGCGATCGATTCAAGTGCAAGGTAAGATTCAGCCTCTGCAACCAGTTCGTTCATAACTGCTTCTACAGATTGAATTTCTTTAACTTTATAAACATTTTCTCCAGCGAAGATAAGACCGTGATCGACATCGCCCTCAACAGATGATACCAATGCTTGAGAAATGCAGTATGGTGTTGTACTTGGGTTACACGTTTGCAAACAGTTAACGCATCTTTCAATTTTAGGTCGTCTACCAGCGGCAATCTCTTGGATAAATGGATTGTTGATTGCCCGACCAGGCATACCTACTGGACTGATTATGATTTGTGCTTGCTCCTCGGTTGCATTTACATAGGCTTGTTTAAAGTTTTCGTGTGCGTCACATTCAGTTGTTGCAACGAATCGCGTTGCCATTTGAACACCATCGGCACCATATGAAAGCATTTTTGCGATATCCTCACCATCGAACACGCCACCTGCGAAAATTACTGGAATATGCTTCTTATATTTCTCTTCAAAAGGTTTTAAAGCGAGCTTAACGGCTTTAATTGTTTCTTTAGGATCAAAGTTCTTTGCCATCAGTTCTTCTTTAGAGAAGCCCAAATGACCACCTGCTTTAATACCCTCTATAACAATGGCGTCAGGCACTGTTTCATGATTGCGATCCCATAACTTAGAGATCAACAAAGCGGCTTTTGCTGAAGATACAATTGGGACAAGCTTAGTACGTGAGCCTTTTACGAATGCAGGTAAATCAGTTGGAAGACCTGCCCCAGAAATGATAAAATCAATGCCTTCTTTAACGGCCTCAGTTACATGTTCTTTATAGTTGTTCATGGCCACCATAAAGTTAACACCAACGAGACCGTTTTTAGTATTTTCTTTTACAGTACGAATTTCGTTGCGAAGTGCTCTGAGATTTGCTTCAAGGCGGTTGGTATAAAAATCGGACTCTTTAAAACCGAGATTAACACCTGAAATAACGCCAAGTCCACCTGCGCTAGTAATCGCTGTTGCGAGGCCAGAGCGTGTTACGCCTACGCCCATTGCACCTAGAAATATGGGAATCTTAATAGATAATTGTCCTACTTTTAGCTCGGGAAGCTTCATAAACTCCTCCTATAATATTTAATCGAATTTATTTTACATCATCAAACGTAGTGTCACAATGTAGTTACACAAAATGCTATAAATCGTTAATAAACTGTTATTCAGTTGTTAGATTTTATGTCAATCAATGTTCTTAAAAAAATGCATTATTTTAAACTGTGGGATAGCATTTTTGAAATGACCATTATATAATGAAGTTGGGTAACTTTTTCCAAGAACGTTATTTATGAAAGGGGCTTGGAAGATGAGTAAAAATGTATCAATTGATTGGTCAAGTTTAAGCTTCAGTTACACAAAGACGGATTTACGTTATGTGTCAATGTGGAAAGATGGTAGCTGGGATGATGGGAAACTAGTTGAAGACAATATGATTACAATTAGTGAAGCGTCTACAGCAATCCATTATGGACAACAATGCTTCGAAGGTTTAAAAGCGTATAGAACACCCAATGGTGACGTGCAGTTGTTTAGACCTGATGAAAACGCATTGCGTATGATCAGAAGCTGTCGTCGTGTGATGATGCCTGAAGTACCAGTTGAGAAATTTATCGATGCTTGTATGCAAGTTGTAAAAGCGAACATGGACTTTGTACCGCCATATGGTACTGGTGCAACCTTATACTTAAGACCTTACGTGATCGGTGTCGGTCACAACTTAGGCGTTAAGTCAGCTCCAGAATTCATGTTTGGTGTGTTTGCAGTACCTGTAGGTCCATACTTTAAAGGTGGTATGGCACCAGTTAACTTTACTATTGCAGATATGGACAGAGCAGCACCTTTTGGTACTGGCGCAGCTAAAGTAGGGGGTAACTACGCAGGTAGTATGTTACCAAACTATGAAGCTAAAAAGAGAGGCTTTGCAGATTGTATTTATCTCGATCCTAAAACGCATAGTAAGATCGAGGAAGTTGGTGCAGCGAATTTCTTTGGAATCACAAAAGATGGAAAATTCATTACACCAGATTCGCCTTCAATCTTACCAAGTATCACCAAATACTCTTTGATGTATTTGGCTGAAAATTATCTTAAGATGCCAGTTGAAGAAAGAGATTGCTATATCGATCAAATCGATGAGTTTGTTGAAGCGGGTGCTTGTGGTACTGCAGCTGTAATTACACCAATTGGTGGTATTGATTACAAAGGAAAACTTCATGTATTCCATAGCGAGACTGAGGTTGGTCCAATCACTAAAAAACTCTATGATACGCTTGTAGGTATTCAATTTGGGGAAATTGAAGCACCTGAAGGTTGGATCTATAAAGTAGAGTAATCGTATAGTAATGTAATTAAAAAATCTAGCAATCAATTTGATTGCTAGATTTTTTTCAGTAACAGGATTGTTGTCTCATAAGTTTTTTGACACAATATGCTAAATCAAATGAGAAATGAACTTTATTTAATTTTCCAGATGCCTAAGAAAGGTGGTTGAGAGGTGAAGTGGTAGTTGATGCCGAAAGCAGAGAAAATTAACTCACTTGACCAAAGTGCGATTGAAAGGCCATATGCCTTTGATTGCTTTGCACCATACTTTTCATCTCCTAGTATTGGGTGCCCAACATGTGCAAGCTGTGCTCTAATTTGATGCTTTCTACCGGTATGAAGTGTAACACACAAATCACACAAAGATCCCTCAGCAAGTTTATAATGACTCTTTACCTCGTAATCTAAGATAGCAGTTTTAGTGCCAATTGCCGACTCATCTACAATTTTAGATACATTTACAGAACTGTCGTATAATATTTGATGTGTTAAGCCTTTGATGTCTTCTGTAACGTGTCCTTCAACCCTTGCAGTATAACGCTTAATCACACATCTCGATGCAAATAGATCATTTAATGTTCGCGTGGCGTTAGGGGTTTTGGCAAATACCACAAGACCTCCCGTATGGCGATCCAATCTATGCACCAAACCAAGATAAGGATCTTCGATACCACATCCGAATTCTAAGTAATCTTTTACTTGATCGTATAGATTGAGTCCACCCTTTTTGTCACGTTGTGTAGGTAGATTTTGTGGCTTTTCGACGACGATAATGTGTTTATCTTCAAAAAGTGGTTTCATAAACGCTCCTTTTGTGGTTAACATAATGATAAAAATAATCTGAATTGGGTATATATTAATATTGATGATACCACGTTTTGATAGGTTAAAACAAGGCTTTAAGTAAAGGGGCTGATTTTGTGTCGATAAATCCTGTGGGTTCTTCTAATGGGGTTCTGATAAATGGGAATGAACAGATTAAAAAAGCACCCTCTAGCGAAGTGCCTAATATAAGCAGGTCGCAAGCTAGTAATAACTTTAGTGGTAAGGTTGTGAAGTATGTATCACCTGAAAATAGAATGGATCGTCTAATAGAAATCTATGGTGAAAAAGCATTAAAGCAAATGGGTGTTATTGAATGTAGTACTTGTAGCTCAAGAACCTATGTGGATGGTTCTGACGATGCGGGCGTTTCCTTTAAATCGCCAACGCATGTTTCGCCCGAAGCTTCTTTCCAAGCGGTTGCATCACATGAACAAGAGCATGTCACAAGAGAAAGAGCGAATGCAGATGCTAATGATGCAACGGTTGTCAGACAAAGTGTTCAGATTTTTACAAGTGTTTGCCCAGAGTGTGGAAGAAGATATGCGTCTGGTGGGGTAACAAAAACCACCACAATGAGTGGTGGTCAGGAAAACAAATATAATAATGATCAAAATAAGTCTGGAAAAACGACTAGTGGTAATTTACTAGAAGCTTTGATTTAGTTTGCTAGTTATTATTTCTAAGCTCGATCATGACATCGGGCATATCGGTGATAATACCTTCTATACCGTATTGGATTAAACCCTTTGCAACACTAGGGTCATTAATCGTATACGCATTAAGAAGAAGTGTATGCTGCTTGATTTCACCTAACATTCTATTGGTTAAAGACTGATAAGCTGGGTGATAATAATCGGCATTTAATCTTTTAGTATACTCCCACGGTGCAACCATTGCGCTTGCAGTTAAGATACCCGTTTGTGCTTCAGGATCTAGCGCTTTGATTTTGAGTAACGCATAATGATCAAATGAAGAGTAGATCAATTGTGATTTTGGCAAATAACGATTGCAGAGTGATAGGGTTTGTGTCTCAATATTGGGATAAAAATCACTGCCTGCTTTAAATTCAACATTTAGAATGGTAGCTTTCCCAGTTTCTTGATCAAATGTTTTTATAAGCTCAAGCACTTCTTGTAGCGTAGGTATTTGCTCATATTGATTTTTAAATTGGACTTTCAGTTGCTTTAATTCTGCAAGTGTGAAATCAAAGATATTGCCATTTACACCACACATTCTATCAAGTGTAAAATCATGAAAAACGATGATTTCACCATCCTTTGAATAATGAATGTCAAGCTCCAGACCGTCTGCTCCCATTTCAAGCGCTTTTCGAAATGAAGTTAACGTATTTTCAGCATAATAGGCTTTTGCACCTCTGTGTCCAAATATCTTAGTCATATGATCCCTCCAAATTAGTCATCTTTTTTTTATTATAATATGAATTGATCAAAATGACCATTTAGATTATACAACTGCAATTCCAGCTTCCTCAAAAGTTATCATATCATTATTCATCGCACATGCTGACTCAATTAGACCAAACGCTAGAACTGCACCACTGCCTTCACCTAAACGCATGTTCATGTGAAGATAGGGCTTAAGACCGAGTAACTCAGTAGCCAAACTTGCACTTTTTTCTTCAGAAGCATGTGAGGCAAAAAGGAAAGCGACTACATCTGGGTTTATTTTTTTTGCGATTAAGGCCGAAACGGTTGATATATAGCCATCTACAACTACAGGTACACGATAGATAGCGCCTCCGAGCATGATTCCGGTCATACCGGCAATATCATATCCACCAAGTGCAGCCAATAACTCTATTGGGTTTTCCAGTTGTGACTTTGATTTTGATTCGATGGCACGTCTAATGACAGATGCCTTATGTGATAGCTTTTCAATTGGAAAGTTCGCACCAACGCCTGTGATTTCTTCAGGTGATTTACCACTTAAGACAGAGAGAAGAGCAGTGGAAGGCGTTGTATTCCCAATTCCCATTTCGCCTGTTGCAATAAGATTATGACCCTCTTCTTTTGCAATCCGTACCATTTCAATACCAATTTGGATTGCCTCTAGAGCTTGCTCCGTAGTCATAGCATCTGATTTAGCGATATTGTTAGTTCCGTTAGCTATTCTTCTATCAATGAGAGAGGGATGTTTTTCTTGAAAATTAATCCCGATATCTACAGCATATACAGTTGTACTGGTATGCTTCGCCAATGCACCTACACCTGTTACCCCTTTAGCAATGTTAAGGGATTGAACCCATGTGACAATTGGAGGTGCTGATGCTATATCTTCTTCACAGACACCATGATCGGCACACATGACGATGACTGCTTTCTTTTCAATTGTAGGTCTTTCGGTTTTATAGATCCCAGACAATTGAACTGCGATTTCTTCAAGAGCACCTAGTGAGCCTTGTGGTTTGACCAGTTGATCGACACGTTGACGTGTAGCGGTCATCTTTTCCATACAGAGTGGTTGGATTTTTTGTTTTAATTCGTTTGTAAAAGCTTTCATAAATGGCCTCCAAAAATAATTTTTTAGGGGCAATAAAGTGAGTCTGAACTGAATTCAACAGAAAAAAAAGCCCATTACCTCAATGTAAGTTTATCATTTAGAATAAACTTATCCCTTGGGTAATGAACTTTACCGTCGTCCATTGATTCAACTACAGGCAGGTCTCCTGGCTCAACATCAATGCTTATCGCGCCTTCCCAGTTTCCCAGTGGCATATGCGATCGCTCCGTCTTACAGTGATGGGTTCGCTTAGGACTTTCACCTAATTCCCTATTCTCCAATTTATTGGCACCTATAACATTTACATTCTAGCGTAGAATGAGAGACAAGTCAATTTGTAAAATTATTTTAATCCTTATTAAAAAATTGCATAAGCACAATTTCATGTTATAATAGTATAGGAAAATAGATAAGGAGGCGTTAATCATGATTTCAAAAGAGGTACGCGAGAATTTACAGAATGCGTCTTGGATCAGAAGAATGTTTGTTGAGGGGAGCAAGCTCAAGGCGCAATTTGGCGAAGACAACGTTTATGACTATAGCTTAGGAAATCCCTATTTTGAACCCCCTAAATCAGTTACTGATAAGTTGAAAAGTGTTGTAAACGCTGACACACCAGGTGCACATAGATATATGGATAATGCAGGCTTTCCTGAAGTTAGACAAAAGGTAGCGGATGCAATCAATAGAGATATCGATCAGCCAATTGCAAAGGAGCATGTCCTTATGACTGTTGGCGCAGCAGGTGGAATCAACGTACTTCTGCGAACGGTTATGGATGCTGGAGATGAAGTGATTATATTTGCGCCTTATTTTGCTGAGTACATTTTTTATATTAATAATCACAATGGTGTTCCAGTCATCTTAAAAACGGATGAAAAGACATTTGAACCTGATTTAGAGGCATTCAAGTCTGTCATCACGGAAAAAACACGTGCGGTAATTATTAATTCACCGAATAACCCTACTGGTGTCATCTATTCAGAAGAGACCCTTAAAGGGATTGGCCGCGTATTAACTGAGGCTGAAGAAAAATTTGGTAGAGAAATATACTTGATTTCTGATGAACCATACAAAGCGCTTGTATATGATGGTGTTGTTGTTCCAAACATTCACAACTACTTCAGACACTCTGTAATGGTAAATTCTTATTCTAAATCACTTGGACTTGCTGGCGAGAGAATTGGTTATATTGCAATTAATAGCCAGTTTGAAGATGTTGAGCTTTTTATGGGTGGTTTGGCCTTTTGCAATAGAACACTCGGTTTTGTTAATGCACCTGCACTTTGGCAGAAAGTTATCTCTGATTCATTAGAAGAAACCGTTGATATTTCACAATATCAAATGAGAAGAGACCTTCTACTAGATAAGCTTAGATCACTTGGTTTTGAAATGGTTGAACCAAAAGGGGCCTTCTATCTTTTCCCTAAGGCACTTGAAGAAGATGATGTGGCATTTGTTATGGAAGCGAAGAAGTTCAACTTACTATTGGTACCTGGAAGTGGTTTTGGCTATCCAGGCTATTTTAGAATTTCATATTGCGTCGATTTGGCTATGATTGAAAGATCATTACCTGCATTTGAAAAACTAGTTGAGCATTATAAAAACATGAAGAAATAGTTCGCTAATGAACGCATCATTAACGCTATTTAAGTTATAACGTATAAAAAATTATATAAAATTAGACCTGTAATCATCTTGCTAACGAAATGAGATACAGGTCTTTTTATGTCTAAAATAGTGAAGATTAATATAATCTAATGGCTCTTCTTTTTGGGAATGAATAATGTAATGGTAGTGCCTTTAGTAACTTCACTTTCTATTCTCATATGTCCACCATGTGCCTTGATTAAGGCATCTACTATGCTGAGTCCTAGTCCAGATCCGCCTGTTCTACGATTGCGGTCTTCATTGAGGCGGTAGAAACGATTGGTTAGGTTGGGGATGCTTTCTTTGGCAATACCTCGTCCTTGATCGATTAATGAGAGTGCAATATATTGATTGCGCTGTTCGGATTTAAAAGTAATCGTTGTGTCCTCAAGGGAATACTTTACTGCATTTTCAACCAAAGCTCTAAAAATTTGAGTCATAATTTCTAAATCGATATACAATAGTCCTTCATAATTGAGTTCGGTTTTAAAATGATAGAGTGGATAGAGTCGAATGCATTCCTCTAAACCTTTTCTAAAGAATTCTGAGACGGTAATTTCCTCATAAGTGACTTTGATTCTATTGTTCTCAAGTCGTGCCAAAGTTAGTAATTTCTCCACCATATTCTTCATATGGGTTGCTTCAAGCTCAATCGCATCGAGTGACTCCTTTAATAGAGCCTCGTTTCCAGTACCCATAGTCTTTAATAAATCGATATATCCTAAAACGATGGTGAGTGGAATTCGAAGCTCGTGAGAAGCATCGGATACAAATCTCTTTTGATTCTCAAATGACCCCTCTAAATTTTCTAGCATCGTATTTAAACTTTTTATAAGTGTATCGATTTCATCATGACTCTCAGTTGGCGGGATACGATAATTGAGTATTTTATTATCGACACCTTGGGCGATTTTCGAAAGATCAACAAGTGGCTTTAAGGCTTTACGTGTAAAGAACTTCGCAAAAATGGATAAAAATAAAATGCCGATGATGGCAGAGACCAATAGAGCTGAGTTTAGACTTAACAGAAAATCTTGATCGAGATCTGGATAGATAAATACTGATGCAAGAAGACTGTACTCTTCGCCAATGTCAATTCTAACCACTGTGTACATAACATCAAAACCCATAACGTCAGATTCTGAGATGAATGGGGATTCACCTCTCGTTGGAACGAGCAGAGAAATGTCCTTGTACTTAATGGTTTCACTTGCATTTAACTTCTTAAATAATTCGAAAGTAAGTATTTCCTTGCCTTGTAAAATATCCTTATTAAAGGAAACATTGAAATCAATATTAGCTGGATTAATCTTAAATTGATCAAGAATCAAAAGATCATAGACATCCTTGTTGAGAGGATAGGACGTTTTCCCGTTGGTATCAAAAAGCGTGACAAGGGTTTTGTAGTTGTCAAAGATATAGTAATCCTCAAGCAATCTAAAAATATGTGGAATTCTATTGTCAGGAGACATAGCTGAGAGTGTGTCTTTCTCTGAATACAAAAGTTCTTGAATCTTAAGCTGTGTGGTCTGTAAATCTTCTCGATTCTTAAAATATAAAAATTGATTGGTCAAAAGTGTAACGAAATACATAGATAAAGATATGAGTATGGTAAAAAGAACCACGTTTGACAGCGTGATTCTAGTGGATAACTTAATTCGTCTAATTCTGTTTTTTATCTGCTTTATTTTATCATCGAACAACGTAGCCACGACCCCTTATGGTTTGTATCAATTTTCGATCGAAATCTCGGTCAATCTTATCTCGTAGATATTTGATATAAACATCGACGATGTTTAAACTACCATAATAGTCATAGCCCCAAACCTTATTCAAAATTTGCTCGCGTGTCAGTACGATTCCTTTATTGATGATTAAATGCTTTAATAAGTCGAACTCGGTTTTAGAAAGCTCAACAAGTTTACCAGAACGTGTAACTTCAAATGTTACAGAGTTGATAAGTAAATCCTCAAACATCATAATTTCGGATGTAGGTGTGGTATTTGCTTTTTTTCGTATATTGGCTCTAATACGCGCAAGCAACTCTTCAAAAACAAAGGGTTTAGTGACGTAGTCATCTGCACCAGAATCCAAACCACTGATGACATCATTAATATCATCCTTTGCAGTGAGCATGATAATTTTCATATCAGGATTAATTCGCTTTATTGCATTACAGGCAGTTATACCATCTGTTTTGGGCATCATGACATCCATAAGAATTAAGTCATAATGATTAAGTCTGACTTTGTCGAGTGCTTCAGAACCATCATAAGCAAAATCAGTATCATATCCAGCGTATTTCAATTGCAGATCGATAATTCTAGAGATTTTAAGTTCATCTTCTACAATTAGTATTTTTTCCATCTGTCTCTCCTTTTTGTTCATGTCTTAAATATAACAAAATTCGGCAAATCATACAACCGTATGACGCGCCGAATTTTTATTAAGCCACAATCTTGCTTGTGGTAAAATCTGAAGGCCCGATGCCTGAAAATTTTTTTTACAGGGAGTGACCCCTGTTTAAACATCAATTATCTAAATAAAGTTTCATGCTTGATATTCGCTTTTTCAAGTGCTGCAATCACTAAGAATGCTAAAATGGCACCTACAGAAAACTGAACGATATTCCATGGAATACTAAAGATAGGTGCAAGGAATGACCCATACATAACCGCTGAAGCTAAGTAATAGCCAAGAACCATCCATATACCAGATACAATCATACCAACGAGCTGATTCATTGTTACGTGATACTTATTTTTAAGCAGAGTAAGACCACCTGCCAAAACAGGAAATGCAATTAAAACACCTATGAGCTGCACCTTTATTTGACGAATTGCATTTGCTGCACTTTCAAGTGTTGAAAGCTCTTCAACATGATTGGTCACCGTTTCAGCAGATGTGCCAAATAATGTGTAAATGAAACTAGAAAGTGCTGCTACCCAAAGAATAATAATAACACTTGTAAAAGCCTTAGTTCCCTTTTTTGAAACTGCAAAGTAACCGATAATCATCCCCATAGCGGTTTTTATAATCAACGTTGGAATGACCCAATGTGCATAGCCGCCTAACAAGTCTGCTAGTGCTGAACCTACACCGGCTGCCACACCACCATATAACGGACCAAGTAATATCCCAGAGATAAAGATACACATATCTCCCGCATGAATATAACCATTTGTAAAAGGAATGGGTATCTTGATGATCGATGTCGTGATAAAAACAAATGCTGTCATGAGTGCCGTATAAATAAGTACCCTTAAATTTTTNNTATATAATTGGGTTTATCAATAGATGCAGAAACGAACTAATTAACAAGGTCAGATGGAGGAGATATGTTAGGCGTAGTTATTGATTTTGAAAGTACATCAGAGCCCAAATACATACAACTGTATCATTATCTCAAATCTGAGATAGAAAATGGTAACATTCCACCTTATGAGAAGCTACCTTCCGTTAGAGCGCTGTCTCAAACGCTTAAAGTGAGTAAAGTGACTGTGGAAAATGCTTATAATCAGCTGCAGCTGGAAGGGTATATAGAAAGTCGCGCTAAGAGTGGCTATTTTGTTATGCAGCTAGGCAATCACGATCTAACGACCAAACGGTTATACACAAATAGGTCAACCTCATCAGGTTTTGTAAGGGAAACTTCAAAACCATATAATAGCGATGGCGCAGAGGCGAGTACCTTTAACTTTACGCAATGGCGAAAAGTGGTTAATAGAGTACTGGAATATGATACGGATCAGCTATTATCCTATGGAGATGTTAAAGGCGAACTGATGCTTAGAACTGAAATTGCTAAGTTTGTAAGACATACGCGCGGCGTTTCTTGTGAACCCGAGCAAATCGTCATCGGTGCGGGTATTCAATATTTGTTTGGTCTAATAGCCACTACTTTTAGAACCAATCATGGCATCATCGCATTTGAGCACCCAGGCTTTTCAAAGGGGATGTACGTTTTTGAGGATTATGGATACGCGCGCGCAGAGATACCACTTGAAAGAGATGGTATTGATATAAAAGCTTTAGAGGCGTCAAAAGCAAAGGTCGTATATGTTTCGCCGTCGCACCAATACCCAATGGGGGGTGTCATGGGGATTAAGAAAAGGCTTCAATTGTTGGAATGGGCGTCTAAATCAAATGGCTATATTATCGAGGATGATTACGATAGCCTTTTGAGGTATGATGGTATGCCTGTACCAGCTTTACAAGGCTTGCGAGACGGAGAGCACGTTATCTATGTGGGTTCTTTTTCAAAGCTTTTAATACCTGCACTTAGAATCAGTTTTATGGTCATTCCTAGAACGCTTAACGAAGCGTTTAACCAGGTGATTTCAAGATATTCTCAGTCTGTTTCAAAAATTGAACAGTTAGCTTTAGCACGATACATGGCTGAAGGCGCTTTCGAGAGACACATTAGAAGAATAAAGAAAACATATGGAAAGAAAAATCAACGATTACTAGAGACTTTCAAATCAATTAATAGTCAGTGGTTGGCACTTATGGGAAAGGGCTCGGGGCTTCACGTTACTTTGAAGCTCGATAAAAAAGTAAATCGAGATGTGTTTATCAAATCGTGTGAAGCAGTAGGGATACTACTTGAACCAGTTGTTGGTTATAATGACTCTATCGTCGTATTTTCGTATAGTGGTATATTAGACGATCAAATGATGGACGTGGTGAAAACCATGTGTCGAATTGCAGAAGAAAGCGCTCATATCATTAAATCTTAAATCTAAAAGTCCTGAATCAATTTAAGCATCTGCTACTATTGATTCAGGACTTATTTTTTATATTGATTGGTCAGAGTTTATATGATATTGCAATTCATTCCGATCTTATGCTTCTTTGATAAAAGCAGTCAAGATTGCATTTAAGATAACACCTGTTAAAGCAGCAAGGCTTAAACCTGAAAGTGCTACTGCTGTTCCTGGTACAGGTAACGAGATTGCTAAGCTTGGCAGGTACGATGGTGCAAGACCGATGAATAAGATAACGACCATTACCAAGACGTTTTTAAAGTTCATTTTCACGTTGTTATCCTTGATGTTTTTAACCCCGATGAAAGCGATCATTGAGAATAACATGATACTGATGCCGCCCATAACTGAAGTTGGGATAGATTGAAGTGTTGCACCCAATTTGCCGACTAAAGCTAAGATGATTGCGAATACTGCAGTAATTCTTAAGATTGCTGGGTTGTAGTTTTTAGTAATCGCTAAAACGCCAGTGTTTTCACCGTAAGTTGTATTTGCTGGTCCGCCGATAAAGCCTGCGAACATAGTCGCTAAACCATCGCCTAAGAGCGTTCTATTTAAGCCAGGATTTTCAATGAAGTTTTTACCTACAACAGCGCCGTTTGTCGTTACATCGCCTACGTGCTCCATGAATACTGCAAGTACCACTGGTGCGATGATTAAGATTGCTTCAGCTGTAAATTTTGGGAATGTAAATGCTGGAATCGAAAGGTAAGATGCGCTTTGGATACCGGTGAAATCAACTAATCCCATTACAGAAGCGATGATATATCCTGAAACAACACCGATTAAGATTGCCAATTGTTTGATAAAGCCTTTTCCAAGTAAGTTGATTGAAAGTGCGATGCCAAGCGTTAATACTGCAACAAGATAATTTGATGATGCCATGTTAACTGCAACTGGTACTAAGTTTAAACCAATAACGATAATCATTGGACCGACAACATGTGAAGGTAATATTTTTTTGATATTGCCAACGCCAATTGACTTTACTAAGAAAGATAATAGCACATAAATAAATCCCGCGACTACTATGCCACCTTGCGCATAAGCTAAATCACCGGAATACATATCTCTTACTTGAATAATTAATGGAATAAATGCAAATGAAGAACCTAAGAAAACTGGAACTTTGAATTCTGTACAGAAGTGGAAAATTAACGTACCAACACCAGCGCTGAACAATGCAACTGATGGGTTTAAACCAGTTAGAATTGGAACAAGAACGGTAGCACCGAACATTGCGATAAGGTGTTGAAGACCTAAAACGAAACTTTTAGCATCCTTAAGAGTAGAAATGTTTGCTGCATAGCTGTTTGTAGACATAAAAAAACCTCCCTTTAATACTTTTCATGGGAGAAGATCGCAATCTTCTCTTCTTAGCCTCTCTGGACCAAATTAAAAAGCTTTATTTAATTCTTAAAGATAATAACACATTGAGATTGTAAAATCAATACAATTTTTAATTTATTTTACCCCTTCTTATGGTATGATGTTAGTGTACTGTATACAATATAATGTAATATCGACAGAAAGAGGTGAAGGCATTGGGATTGAAGTACGAGAGAGAATATCAGCTCAATTATTTTGATTTTGATAAAAACTATCAGATAAAACCGACCACATTGATGAACTTTCTTCAAGATATATCGACGAGACATTTTGAAGATGCGACATGTGATGTACCAAGAGAAGATTTACCAGGACTCTGGGTAATTGTAGAATGGGATATAAAGAAGAACGATGTCTCTTTGAAAGCTGGAATGATCAAAGTGGTCACTGAGCCGATTTACTTTAGGAAGTTCATCGCATATAGATGCTATGAAGTATATAATCATGAGAATGAGCTCGTCTTAACGGGCTATAGCAAGTGGGCTTACATAGATCCAGTTCTCAGAAAGCAAGTGAATATTCCTAAGTTTCTCAATGCGCTTTTCCATGTTGAAGCCGATGCAGAGAAACCCGATAAACTTTCTTTTAATGATTTGTCAATGATTGAGCAGCCTTCAGAGAGATGCCTTCAAGCGGTCTATACGGATTTGGATGTCAACAAACACGTTAACAATATTACTTATATCAGATGGGCGATTGATTCCTTGGGAAGCGAATATATGGATGGTCATAGATTTTCAGAACTTAAAGTGGCATTCAAAAAAGAGGTGTTTGAGGATCAGCAGATAAAAATATCGACCAAAATAAAAGAAACCGCCACGGAGACGGTTTCTGAGCATTTGATATGTGATCTTGACGATCAGCTGTTTGTTCAGGTTGCATTTACTTTTATCTAAACCAATCGCTTTGCCCATTTGTTTGAGAGGAGTCTTGGCAAGCCAAAGAAAAGCTTAGCGACTTCTTCTGCATTGACCAATAGTACCACGTAATAGACAGGTAATTTTAAAACGAATGCACCCAGCAGTGCAAGTGGCACACCTATGAGCCACACACATGAGATTTCCAAAAGCATGGAGTAGAGCGTATCGCCACCACTTCTAAGTGTCCCAATGATTATGATGGTGTTGTAAAATTTAAACGACATGAAAAAGGCGAGAATCTTAAGTGTGTGAATGGTGGTTGCATAACCAGACGCATCAAGCTGATACAGCGTTTTTACCATCCAAGGTGCAGTAAGGTTAATCGCAAATCCAATGACGATGCCACATAGGATACTAAGTGCTAAGAATCGTTTGTTATAATCGATGGCTTTTTCAATTTCGTTAGCGCCTAGCGTGTTACCGAGCATAACAGACGAGGCGTTTCCTAAACCGAATCCAACGACCATGAAGATGCTATTGACGGTATTGGTGATCATAACTGCAGCGACAGCTTCTGTGCTAATACGCGCGTAAACCAGTGCATATACCGTCATACCGAGTGACCAGAAGCCCTCGTTTAAAATAACTGGTAGAGCAGTTTTCCCAACCCGTTTAACGAGCTCGGCACTGATGTTTTTAAAGTCCCTAAATTTAACAGCAAGAACTGGTATACTGCTATAGATACCATATAGGATGATACACAGTTCAACGATTCTAGCGATTAAGGTCGCTGTTGCTGCACCTTTAATGCCCATGGCTTCAAAACCAAAATGCCCAAAGATAAGAGTATAGTTGAGTGCAGTGTTTATAAGCAGTGAGATAACGCTTGCGGTCATGGGTAACTTAGGTCTACCAACACTTCTAGATGAAAATCCAAATGCAAAGCTAATCGCAGTAAGGATATAACTAATGCTGACGATTTTAAGATAATCAGTACCCAGTTTTACAACTTCAGTATCCTTTGACATAAGACCGAGGATTTGATTTGGAAAGACAAATCCAGCCAAGAAGAAAAGGGATGACATAAAAATTGCAAATATTAACCCTATGGATAAAACCGATTTGATTTTATCGGTTTCTTTTTTACCCCAAAATTGTGCGATGTAGATGCTAATCCCACTGTTGCCGCCAAAAAGAATCAAGGTCATAATGAAAAAAATCTGATTGGCAAGCCCTGTAGCCGCTATAAAAGTTTCGCCTAACTGCCCAATCATGACGTTATCGACGAGATTGAGAGACGATGAAATCAAGTTTTGAATGACGATCGGTATTGAGATCGTGAATAATAATTTATAGAATTCTTTATTTTTTTTGTAACTTAACGAAACCAAGTTGCCTCCTAAAATAGGTCTGTAAATAGGTTGAGTGATGATATAAATATACTGAGAGTCCACCTATTCTATTATTACCGCAATCCATTAAAAAAGCAATCCTTTCATAAGGATTGCTTAAGCTTATGAAAGGATTGCTTTTACTTCATCAACGGTTAAGAGCTTACCTGTTGATTTTACTTTTTCATCAACGACGAGAGCGGGTGTTTGCATGACGCCGTAGCCTATGATTTTTCCGATATCTTCCACTTTTTCCACGGTTGCTTCTAATCCGAGTTCTGCCACAGCTTGGCGAGTGTGCTTCTCTAATTTTTTACATTTGTCACAGCCAGTTCCCAGTACTTTAATTGTCATAAAATAGCCTCCTAAGAATTTCTTTATTTAAGTTCTTCTATAATATAGTAGGTTGATTTGCTAAATGAGCAAATAACCAAATGCATTAAAAATAAAGCCAATTGTTAATATCCCAACGCTGACAATCGCTACAAAAAGTAGTAACAAACGCGTCTGAACCACTTTTTTTAGCAAGATCATGGATGGCAGTGAAAGTGCGGTCACAGCCATCATAAAGGCAAGTGCTGTTCCAATTCCAATGCCTCTTGCAACAAGTGCCTCTGCAATAGGCAATGTGCCAAATATATCTGCATACATTGGAATTCCAACAAGAGTTGCAAGAGGGACAGAATACCATTTATCTTGACCTAGCAATGCTGTGATCACTGATTCAGGAATGACATTGTGGATTAGAGCACCAATGGATACGCCGATTAAGATATAGAGCCATACCTTGTTGACAATTTCTTTTACTTGTCCAATTGCAAAGTTGTGGCGTTCTTTGCGTGTCATTGCATCGGGTTCAAAATCAGCACCACCTAAACCGTAAACATAAGGTGCAACGTATCTTTCTACTTTCAAGTAGCTGAGAAGCGTACCAGAAACCACTGCGAGTAATATGCCGAACAGGACATAAGCTATAGCGATTCGCCAGTTGAATATACTGGCAAGCAGTAAAACAGAAGCGAGATCCACAAGTGGTGAAGAAATTAAAAATGAAAATGTAACGCCGACCGGCAAACCTGCGTTTGTAAATCCAATAAAAAGTGGGATTGAAGAGCAGGAGCAAAATGGTGTTACGGTTCCTAATAATGCGCCTAAAAGGTTCGCTGTGATACCGTTGAAACGACCTATAATCTTCTTTGTACGCTCTGGTGGAAAGTAACTTTGTATATAGGAAACAAAGTATATTAGTACTGCGAGAAGTATCATAATTTTAATCGTATCATAGATGAAGAAATGCAGACTGGAGCCTACTTTTCCATCGAGATTGAGTTTAAAGAGATCACCTAGTAGCCATGTTACTAGGTCGGATAACCAAACCATTTTTAAAATTTGATCATTTAAAAAACTGAAAATAAACATTTAGCCTCCTATTTTAAACTCTGGAATACATTGATTTAAGTATTCTGTTTTAAGAGATAGTCTTTTGAAATCTGTATTTAAAGTTGGGTATTTTTCCAATCCATTTTGAATGTCTTCAAGAATTTGTGTTAACAAAGCAGAATCATTCGTGAGTGAATAATAGACGTATTTTTCAACTCGGGTATCAGAAACGAGATTCAAATCCTTTAGTTTCGCAAGACTTTTAGATACCTTAGGCTGTGGCATTTGTAGGATGCCGCTAAATTCACAGACACAAAGTGGCCCGTGCTTCAATAGCATTAAAACTCTTAGTCGTGATTCATCAGATAATAGTTTAAAAAGATTGGTGAGTTCTTGCATATTACCTCCTTTATATTCTCATATGCACATATGGGAATATGTCCATTTAAATAATAGTCTTCTCATTTAACTTTGTCAATGATTTTTATAAATTAGTTGTCAATTGATAAAAGTATAGATACAATGGAGTTGAACAGAGCACCGCTAAAATTAATTACAAATAAAATAAGAGGTGTATGATGTCGAAAAATAAATTGTTAGTCGTAGACGATGAAATCCATATTTTAGAGCTTTTAAAGTATAACTTAGAAAGCAATGGATTTGAAGTTGTAGAGGCAGAAAATGGTGAAGATGCATTAAGCATTATCAAATCTACAAAAATTAACGGAGTTATATTGGATTTAATGCTTCCAGGAATTGATGGTCTTGAGGTTTTAAGACAAATTAGACAGTCTGAACAGAAGGATTTGCCTGTAATTATGCTGACTGCTAAGAATGAAGAAATAGATGCCGTCATCGGTCTGGAAATGGGTGCAGATGACTATATTGGGAAACCATTTAGAACAAGAGAGTTGATTTCTAGAGTGAAATCTGTTTTAAGACGCGCACAACTTCGAGAAGAGGTTGTAGAGCATACGAACGAAATTCCTGCAGAAGGATTATTTGTCAATTCCGAAACGCATCAGATCTTTAATGATGGTGAAGAATTGTTTTTAACACTTAAGGAGTTTGAACTTTTAGAAAAATTAATAAAATCACCAGGTCGCGTTTTTACAAGAGATGAGCTTCTTGAGTCAATATGGGGCTATGATTATATGGGCGAAACACGTACTGTAGATGTGCATATCAGACAGCTTAGAAAAAAAGTAGAAAAAGATGACCGAAATCCTGAGAAGATCTTAACCGTCAGAGGGATTGGCTATAAATTCAAACCATAAGGAGGCACTATGCGCAAGAAAATAGTCATTTCTTATTTTGCGATTATTATAGTGCTTACCAGTACTTTCGCTCTCATCATGATGAACAGTACTAACAATATGATGACGCTTCAGCTTCAGAATAGATTTGTCAATGAGTGTGATTTGCTTAAGCAGGTGTTTGTTTCAGAGTATCAAAATAAGGGAACTGCTGAGTTTGACTTTAGAAGCTTTGTTAACGATGCCAGTAGAGAGTTAGACACGAGAATTACCATTATCTATGAAGATGGCACAGTGCTAGCGGATACGCATGAAGACCCAGCAAGGATGAACAACCATTTAAATCGAGCAGAAGTGATTGACGCAATCAGAACGGATAAAATGGGAACCTCTATCCGTTATAGCAATACGGTAAAAGCCGATTTTCTTTATGTCGCTATACCGGCACATATTGGAAACGAGACTTGGATCATACGTGTCTCAAAGCAGCTCACCGAGATTAAGGACATGAATCAACATATACTAAATGTGGCTGTTGTTTCAATATTAGGAACTGCTGTATTTGCGCTCTTGATGTCAATTTTCGTTTCAAAACGCATTACGAAGCCAATTGATGCGCTAACTGAGACGGCAAATGAAATCGCTAACGGCGAGTTTGGAAGAAAGATTTATATAGAAGCAAATGATCAAATCGGCGAACTGGCTCAGTCCTTTAACAAGATGAGTCAAACCCTTAGTAGCTCTATGAGCGAGCTTAGACAAAGGAATAGTGAACTTGAAGCGATATTAAATAGTATGATTAATGGTATTATCGCAGTAGATCAAAACAAAAACATCATCCTAATTAATAAATTCTGTTTTGATATTTTAGATTTGCCTCAGGACTATGTTGTAGAAAATGAGTCGATGTACAAGATTATTCGAAATGAAGAAATCGCTCAGATGGTAGAATGTGCTATTCTTGAAGGTCAATCTCAGATGAAAGAGCTCAACTATGTTCACAACGAGAAGATTTTAAGAATTTATGTTAATCCAATTATAGCAGCAACCAAAGAGATTTTAGGTAGCATCGTGGTTATTCAAGATGTCACACAGATTAGAAAACTCGAGCAAATGAGAAGTGATTTCGTTTCAAACGTTTCGCATGAGCTAAAGACGCCATTAACTTCTATTAGAGGGTTTGTAGACACGCTTAAGAACGGTGCAATTCATCAACCCGAAACAGCAATGCGATTTTTAGATATTATCGACATTGAGTCAGATCGTTTGTATCGTTTAATCAACGACATCTTATTGCTTTCCGAAATTGAAAGCATGGATCGAGAGCCTGAGCAAACGGAGGTTGAGGTTTCTAGTGTCATAGAGGAAGTCGTTGATATTTTGGAACTTAGAGCAAATGAAAAAGGACTTAAACTCATAACTGACATTGAATCAAATCCAGTGATTCATGCCAATAGAGATCGGATTAAGCAAATGATGATTAATCTCGTAGACAACGGCATCAAGTACACTGAAAAAGGTGAAGTAAGAGTTAGAGTTGGCGCTCAAGGTTCTTGGGTTGTCATAACCGTATCTGATACAGGCATAGGATTTAATGAAAGCCATAAAGAACGCCTATTTGAAAGATTTTATAGGGTCGATAAAGGACGTTCTCGTTCACAAGGTGGTACGGGCTTGGGACTTTCCATCGTAAAACACATTGTCTTACTTTATAAAGGTAAGATTTCGGTTACGAGCCAACCAGGAAAAGGCACGACGTTTGAAATTTTGATTCCCAATGCAAAGCTATAAATCATGAATTTACATGTTCATAACAGAAGAACACATCTGAAAATAGATGTGTTCTTTTTATTTATAAAATTAGCTTGGAATCTTTCTTCTTTTTACACAGACTTAACAAAGCAATTATTTGAGCCTAACATTGCCATGTTAAATTAAGTTTGTAATTAATTTTAGCAACTAAATAGACTATACAACCTAATCTAGTTGTAAATTTGGAGGATTCTTAGTAATGAAAAATTTTAAGATGTTTGGATTATTAATGTTGATAGTAGCTATGGTGTTCACAGCAACAGCATGTGGTAGCTCAAATGAATCAACAACAGAAGCAGCGACTCAAGCAGTATCACAAGGCGAAACACAAGCAACTACAGAAACAGCTAAATTAGAAGGTCAAGTAATTATTGATGGTTCTGGTACAGTTTACCCATTAATGGCACACATCGCAGAAGAATATATGACAAACGTTCAACCGGATGTCAGTGTACAAGTCGGTAGAGCTGGATCAAGTGCAGGATTTAAAAAGTTCATCCCAGGCGAAACTGATTTCTCAGACGCTTCAAGAAAAATTAAAGATGAAGAAGTCGCTCAACTTGAAGAAAAAGGCATGAAAATGGATGAGAACGTTTTAGAAATCCAATTGGCATATGACGGTTTAACAATTGTTATCAACAAAGACAACACTTGGGCAACTGAAATGACGAAAGATGAAATTATCAATATGTTCTTATCTGGAAAATACAAAGAAAACGATGTGGTTCTTTGGTCAGATATCAGAGCAGATTGGCCAGCAGAAGAAATTAAATTCTATGGTCCAAATGAAAACCATGGTACTTATGAGTTCTTCGCTGAAAACATTCTTGGTAAAGAGCCAATGGTAACTACAGCAAATCTTCAACAAGAATATTCAACACTTGTAGACTTAGTTTCAAAAGATAAAAATGCAATTGCTTACTTTGGATATGGTTA
>DJWQ01000029.1:26061-26918 GCA_002441045.1 Firmicutes bacterium UBA6226
TTCACAAGATTGGTTTACACTTACCTTAACCTTGACTATGCAAAAGAAAAACCAGAAGTTTTAGACTACGCAAAATATGTTGTATCTAGCGAAGGTGCATCAAGATTAGCAAGTGAAAATGGGTTTGCGCCACTTCCTGAATCAGTATATGCAAATTATCAAGAAATCTTAAACAACCTTAAATAATAAAAGTAGAGAGAAGGTGAAGGGAGATCCCTTCATCTTGTCTCTATGTTAAAGACAAAAATAATCTCTATGAACAAGAAAATGACGAGGGTGAGTCGTCGTTTGAGAAAGAGTGAGGCTATGGAAAAACAGATAACCCCCCAAAACCAAATAAGAAATCAAATAAGAAATCATATCGGCAGAAAAAAGAATAACTCAGATAAATTAATGCCAAGGTTCTTTTTGATTATGGCGAGCGTATCCATTATAACGACAATAGGTATTGTATTGACCTTAATTACAGATGCGTTCCATTTTTTTAGAGAAGTTTCCATTTTTGAATTCTTTAGTACAAAATTAGCACCGCTCAGCGCAAATCCTTCTTTCGGAATTTTGCCACTGATTAACGGTACAGTTCTTTCTTCTCTAATTGCAATGATGGTAGCAATTCCGATTGGATTGACTTCAGCGATGTACTTAAGTGAATTTTCATCTCAGAGAACAAGAAGCTTTATTAAACCAGTTCTTGAAGTTCTTGCGGGGATTCCAACAATTGTATACGGCTTCTTTGCATATTCGTTTGTAACGCCAATTCTGATGAAGCTCATTCCGACACTGGAAGCGAAAAATGTACTTAGTCCAGGTATCGTAATGGGAATCATGATCATTCCTATGGTTGCTTCACTTTCTGA
>DJWQ01000001.1:0-13866 GCA_002441045.1 Firmicutes bacterium UBA6226
CCTACTCGATCTATATTAAGTCGAGTTGAAACGGTTTTGAACAATTTTTCAATTACGTCGTCGATATGATAAGTCTCTAAGATGATCTCTTTAACATCTTTTGCAAATTGTTCTTCTTCATATATGACTTTGATTTTTTCGTAGATGTCTCTTTCTTCTGTAAAAATAGCACGCGATTTTGGCAAATGATTAAAATCATAATTCTTTTGCTCCATTTGTTCAAAACTCTTTATAATAAATTGTTGATCGTAAATGACATACTTATAAACGCCTAAACTAAACAGGATCAAGAATAATATAAGTAAAACGATTAGACCATTGATCAGAATAGTAAAATCATTTACGACTTTATCATTGAAGTCGTTATTTAATAATTCTAATTCACCTATTGTTTGAACAATCCGCTCATCATAATTTTTAATGATATCAAAAGGCGTATTTTCAATTTTACTACCTCGAATGAGTTCATTTATCCTTGATGCACTTAATAAAAGATCATCCAATTTATCGTCCATATCCATCAGCAACGCTTTGTGCCTTGATAAACTCAGTTTATTGACAGAAAATAAATCTGCCTGTATGAATTCGAGCTCTGACTGCATTTCTTTTGTCGCATTAATCATTATCTTTTGATTCTTGTCATACGCTTCAAGTAATTTGATGTTCGACTGATTCGAAGCATCATTTGCCACTTGTGTTAAAACATTGTCAACAACACGCATTGGTAAGTCCAATGCAATTATGCTTTCCTTGACGTTTTGAATCCTTTGGTTACTCGTATTTAAGTAAGACTTTGTGGTGGGTACAAACCAAAAATTGATTATAAATGTCAATACAATAAATGCAATAATACCAATAATAATTTTTCGAATCGTGTTCTTGAGGCTAATCATATTCCCTCTTAAATAAATGACTTGTGAAGGTATTTTATCAAAAATTGTTATCAATTAATAGGCATATTGTGAAAAAATTTAGTATACTTAGGTTAACAGGTCACTATTCATACTCAGCTTGTAAGGAGGAAACACATGAATCTCATAAATGAGCAAAGACAGTTTCTCAAATCCAATTTCAATAGTTCTAAAACGCCAACGACTTCAGATCAAGTTAAAGGCATTAAAGCGCCACCTCTTCAATCAGCTCCAAAGGAAGGTAATTTAATCATCGATTTACCTAAAGTGAAAGATCATACCCCTTATGATATTGATGTCTATAAATTATTGATGGAACGTCGTTCTCTCCGAAAGTACAGTACTGACTCAATGAAAATCGAAGAATTGAGTTTCATCCTTGAAACCTCATGCATGATACAAAAAATCTTAGGCGATAATATCGCAAGCTTTAGACCCGCTCCCTCTGGTGGTGCTCGACATCCTTTTGAAACCTTTCTCTCTATCCAGCGTGTTGAAGGCATACCAGAAGGCTATTATCGATATTTACCACTCACTCACCAGCTAGAACAGCTCTGCGATGCACTTAATACAAATACTATCGTTGCATCGGTGAACGGTCAAAGCTTTGCTGGCGAGGCAAATGTCGTCTTTTACCTTGCAGTCGTACCCTATCGTGCAGAATGGCGTTATGTAGAGAAATCACATAAAGTAATTTTACTAGACCTTGGTCACGTCGCACAAAACATCTGTTTATCTGCTGAAGTAGTTGGAGCAGGTGCATGTCCTATTGCGTCTTATGATCAGGAACTTGCTGATGGATTATTTGAATTAGATGGCGAGGATATTTATATCAGTTATATTCTGCCCGTTGGTAAGAAATAATATAATAGCATTTGAGGAGGTAACATGTTAAACGAGCAAAGATTGGTCGATCAATTCATCAAGTACGTTGAAATATCAAGTCCAACCAAACACGAAGGTGTATTTGCACGACATTTAGCCGACGAGTTACGTGAATTAGGCTTTGAGGTTGTTATCGATGATGCAGGTGAAAAAGTTGGTAGCGATACAGGGAATCTTATCGCAAAGAAAAAAGGAAATGCCAAGGGCAACCCTATTTTATTTAGTTGTCATATGGACACCGTTAGTCCAAGTATAGACGTGAAGCCTATTATAAAGGATGGCATCATTTATAGCGATGGCACTACTGTATTAGGCGGCGATGATAAAGCGGGGATCGCTGCGGTTATGGAATCCTTAAGAACCCTAACAGAGCACAACCTACCTCATGCTGATATCGAAATTATATTTAGCATTTTTGAAGAAGGTGGTTTACATGGTGCCAAGAATGTCGATCTCACTCAAATCAGCGCAGAGGAAATCTATGTGCTCGATAGCAGTGGACTACCAGGTCAAATCGTCATCCAAGGTCCAGCACAAGACAAATTAGAATTTACCGTTCATGGCAAACCTGCTCATGCTGGAGTAGCACCCGAAGAGGGCATAAGTGCTATCATGGTTGCAAGTGAAGCCATCAGTCGGATGAAGCTCCTTAGAATCGATTCAGAAACGACAGCAAATATCGGCAAATTTGAAGCTGGGTCTGTTACAAATATCGTTACACCTGAAGCATATGTTCTCGCTGAAGCAAGAAGTCTTGACAACGAAAAGTTAACCCGTCAGTCAGAGCATATGGTCGATTGCTTCAAAACAGCTGTAGCAAGGTATGGTGCAACAGTAGATGCAAAGGTAACAAATATGTATGGTGCTTTTAAAGTCGATCCTGACTCAGATATTGTTAAAAAAGTAGTTCAGGCATACGCCGCCTTAGGGATTCAAGCATCAACCATGTCTACCGGTGGTGGTAGTGATACAAATATCTATAATTCCAAAGGTTTAACTGCGGTTAACTTGGGAATTGGAGAACGTAAAGCACACACGCTTGAAGAACATTTATATATCAGTGATCTTATCACTGTAACAAAAGTCGTTTTAGAACTGATCTCACTTAGTGTCTCGCATTAACAATTAATCTGCTTTCATTTAACGTCCTTTTTTGATACAATTCAAATAGAAAGGAGTGAGTCCGATGAAAGCAATTCTTTATTTTCACAACGGAAAAAGTGAGATTATTGAGAACCTAACTCACATCAATAAAATCAGCACGTCTAACTCCAATGTCACCAAAATTTCAGATTTTGATAGTTTTGTCGTTTATCATCAACCTTATGTCTTTGTTGGTAGCAATCGAAAAGTTACAGTAAACGGTGCAGAAGTGCAATACGTTTCTTTTGAAGGCTAATTGCAAGATATTATTATCACTATGATTATAGATAAAAAAAGTACCAATATCCTAATGATATTGGTACTTTTTTGTGGTGCACCCTGCGGGACTCGAACCCACAACCAACGAATTCGAAGTCCGCTACTCTATCCGGTTGAGCTAAGGATGCAAAGTCTAATCTATTAAGCTAATTATAATGTAATAACAAACAAAAAGCCACCCCGATTCGCAATCAAAGTGACTTTTCTAAAATGGTGATCCATCCGCGACTCGAACGCGGGACACCCTGATTAAAAGTCAGGTGCTCTACCGACTGAGCTAATGGATCATATGGCTGGGGATACAGGATTTGAACCTGTGAATGACGGAGTCAAAGTCCGTTGCCTTACCGCTTGGCGAATCCCCAATAAATGGGGCGGCTGATGGGAATCGAACCCACGTATGAAGGAGTCACAGTCCTTTGTCTTAACCGCTTGACGACAGCCGCCATGTATCAGAAAACTATAAAATTGTAAATGGCGCGTCCGTAGGGACTCGAACCCCAAACCCCCGCCTTAGAAGGGCGGTGCTCTATCCAGTTGAGCTACGGACGCTCATGGTCGGGGTGGCAGGATTTGAACCCGCGGCCCTCTGGTCCCAAACCAGATGCGCTACCAAACTGCGCTACACCCCGTCGTTAACTGACGAATTTTATTATACATGAATTGATATAGTGCGTCAACCACTTTTTAAAAGAAATTATTTACCCAAACTTTACAGTTTATTCATAGAAAGTGCCGTAGTCAGACTAGTCAGAAGATTGCGATTGCAACAATGGCACTAATGTTGTAAAAATGCCTCTTTGAGAAATGCTCACCAGACCAATTGAAGGATACCCACCCCTTCTCGGTTCTGACGCACTCCCCGGATTAAAAAGCATCACACCATCTTCAAACGCCTGTGTTGCAACATGTGTATGACCAAAACAAATCATATCTAGTCCATTTTCAAGTGCATGAAGATGCANNCCATGTGTAATCATGATTTTTTTACCTTCAATTTCAATAACTTTATCTTCGCTAACATTGGCATTAGGATCACAATTTCCTTTAATCCCAATAACCTCCCTGCCAGTCGCACTGGCGATTGCCAGTGCATCCTTATAGTGATCTCCTAAATGAAAGACTTTTTCAAACAGACTCTCATTTTGAAGCATATAGCGTACGACAGGTTCAATTCGACCGTGAGTGTCACTAACAACCAGTACGTTCATAATAACGCTTGATTTCCTCTCTCATGACTTTAAGTGCATTACCTCTATGACTGAGCGCATTTTTCTCAGACCCGGTTAACTCAGCAAATGTTTTTCCAAGCTCAGGTACAATAAAGAGCGGATCATACCCAAATCCATGTTTACCCTTCGCTTCAAATCCAATTCTACCTTCAACCGTGCCTCTTGCCACTAACGTGTCTCCATTTTCAAACACAAGCGTTAAGACGGTCACGAATCGCGCTGTCCTCTCTTCATCACTGGCACCTTTTAATGCATCTAAAAGCTTTTCATTATTCCTTGCATCAGACTTAGGTTCACCAGCATATCTTGCTGAATAAACGCCAGGAGCACCACCTATATAGTCTACCTCAAGTCCTGAATCGTCTGCAAGAGCCGCTACTTTTAAACGGTTGTGTACTGCCATTGCCTTTATCATTGAATTTTCTTCAAAGGTTGTACCTGACTCTTCGATATCATCCTCGCCATATCCAGCCGCTTTCATTGTTATCAGTTCAAACTCAAAATCCTTTAAAATGCTTTGAATTTCTTGTAATTTATGTTGATTGGCCGATGCCAAAACAAGTTTTTTCATACCCTACTGTCCTATCCTTTTGATTATTCGTTGCAGTTAATCAGTGATGCTGCTAACCTTTTATACAACGTGTTGCTCACCTAAATTTCCTTATACCCATTATTTCGATAAAGCTTCATTTTGAATTTCAGTTAATTTAATAATACCTTGTTCTCCGATAGACATGAGAGCGTCAAGCTGCTTTCGGTTAAACGGTTTTTCTTCACCCGTCCCTTGAACCTCTATAAACTCACCCGCGCCTGTCATCACTAAGTTCATATCCACATGTGCATTTGAGTCTTCTTCATAACAAAGATCTAAAACTACCTGATCAGAAACAATGCCTACACTTACAGCTGCAACAGAGTCTGTAATCGGTGATTCTGTCAATAACCCTTTGTCGATTAATTGTCTGATAGCATCCGTAAGTGCAACATACGCACCTGTTATGGAAGCTGTTCGTGTACCACCATCAGCTTGAATTACGTCACAGTCGATCCAAATCGTTCTCTCACCCAATTTACTTAAGTCAACTATCGCACGAAGCGAACGCCCAATTAGCCTTTGAATTTCTTGACTTCTTCCGTCTATCCCCTTTGTATTTCTTTGCTTTCTTTGTCCTGTCGAGCCTGGTAACATACCGTATTCAGCAGTCACCCATCCACTTCCTGTCCCCTTTAAAAAAGGGGGTACCTTTTCTTCTATCGTAGCTGTACAGATGACTTTGGTTTGTCCCATTTCGATTAAACAAGATCCTGCTGGATGAACGATATAATCTCTTGTAATTTTAACGGGTCTTAGTGCATCATGTGCTCTACCATCTATTCTATTCGCCATTTTCTTCCTCCATAACATCTGATTCTAGTTATTACTTGAAAAATCAATCAAAACACCTTACAACTTCCTATTATAACACACTCTTGACTAAAATTTTAATTTGATAAAGTGCAATAAAAATCCGCCCAACTGATTTTCAGCTGGACGGAAATAAACGCTTTTTATTTTAAGAAGTTGACAATTCCTCTTGCCATTGCTTCAGCCGCTTTTTTCAAGTAACTATCACTCATAAGTTTATCTTGTTCTGCTGCATTGGTGATAAAACCAAGTTCTGCTAAAACAGAGGTCATTTTAGACTCTTTTAGTACGACCAATCTAGGTAAATAGCCAATACCTCTATCCACTGCACCAAGCGCTTTAACAAGCTCAGTTTGCATCGCACTAGCAAGTCCTTTGTCACTGCTCATAGACTCTTCACCATAGAGCACTTCCACACCAGATGCCGTGCCATTTGTAAATGCGTTAATATGGACGCTGACAAACAGATCAGCATCGAGTTCATTTGCAATAGCAGGACGGTCATAAAGGCCAACATACTCATCTACAGCACGAATCATATAGGTTTTAAATCCTAGCTTTTGAAGTTCGCTTTCAAGTAATTTAGCCGCTCTTAACGTCAAATCCTTTTCTTGCGCTTTTGAGCCAACAGCACCAGGGTCTTTGCCACCATGGCCAGCGTCGATGACGATTAGCGTTCCTTTATTATCAGAGTTTTGAATCACTGTATTCGTGAAAGTTAAAGCAATTGACCCAGTCGTATTTAACCTTGAATAGGTGGTATTCTCCGCAAGCACAACTTCGATATGATAATTAGTACCTACTTCAGAAACGACGAACTTGTCTACAATGTGGTCATTGATCGCTTGATCAAAGCTTCCTAGATCTGTTTTATCCTTAGGTACCTCAATCGCAATCGTTCGAGTCGCCGAGTTATAATCTAATGAATAATCTGACTTACTAAATAAATCGATGGTCATTAACCCTTTTTCACTCGATTGTTTTACATAGTTAAAATTATTAATTGGTTGATTTGTAATATAAACCAGCAGTTCATCCCCGCTAGACTCAACATAGAAATCATCATAGGTCATTTTTTCAGAGGTTTCTATCGTAATTCTTGTAACTTCCATATCTGGAGAATACATATCGTCTTTGCTCGTATCCAATTGACGATAAGAAATTGCTTCGATTTTACCTTGATTCACCGGTAACACTTGATAAGCGCCATCGTTGATTCTAAGATAACTGTTAATGACATCTACTATAACTTGATTGCCGCTTACATCCACGTTATAGTACGGTTCTTCACGCGTCCCAATAACCACCGTATCCGTACTATAGATGTTTTCAACGCCAACTTCGCTAACGGTATTGATCAATTGAACAACCATTTCCTTGTTGGCTGCATCATAACTAATTTCCGTTCCACGTCGTTCGTTTTGATAGATTGTAACTCTTGTATTGTATGGATTATCGCTATTTTGCGTAATTTCAAGCTTATCGATACCAAAGATATCGTCTGAGATATTATACGTCCAAATGCCATTTTTAACCGTTGCGCCACTTGGAGGCGTTAACTTCGTATTTTGAAAATCGATAATCGTCTTATCTTGCCCACCAACATCTGTACCGTTGATTACAAACGTTGTTACGTCTACCTCACCTGTCACTTTAAATCGAATTTCTGGATAGGTTTTGTACACGTCCATTGTGAGATTTGTCATCGTTTGAGCCATTTTATTGATCGCTACTGTACGCGTCTCTCCGATCCAAGACGCGCTTAGTCCAAGTACATCGCTGATAAATTTCAGCGGTACATAGGTTCTGTCAACAAACTCCCCAGTGATGCTCTTATAAGTCATAATTCTTGGTGCAACGCTATCTGGCAGAAGCGTTTTCTTGCCATCTATCGTCGCATATGGATTGTTAATTTGCATCACAACAGATTTGCCACCATAAGCAAATGAAATCTCCTTAGTCGATCCATTCCACTGATACTTTACACCTAGCTCTATTAATATGGCCGAGACCGGTACAATCGTTCTACCATTGACGATAATCCCCGGTGCATCAGAAAATATATCGATACCACCGATCATAACATTAACCGGTTCGTATTTATTAAATATTCCCAGTCCGCTTTCGCTCAGTTCCACGTAATCGTACTCAGAATACTTGTTCGCAAATGAAGGTTGCACTTGAAGCACCATCGCCACACATACCATTAAAGAGAGCAATTGTTTGACATGTAAGCGTTTTAATTGATTGATTATAACCATATTCTCTCCTTTACAATTTTAACTTCTATAACATCATTCTTAAATTACTTGATCACTTTATAGAGCTCATCAGCATCAGGTGATTCTATATAGTCAAAAATCTCCTCCACACTCGCATCACCCATTATAAGCTTTTTATCTCGTTCTTCCGTAATCACCCCTACTCTAGAATACTCGATACGAAAATCCAGCAAAGCTTTCTCCAACTCACTCGCCAAAGCTTGAGGCATACAAATCACCATCGTACCACTGCTGATTAATTTTAAAGGATTAATGTTGTAGTACTCGCATAGCTTTTCAGTAACTGGATGAATCGCAATTTTATCTGCTTTGACCTTACAGCCTTTACCACTCGCCTCACAAAGCTCATGGATTGCACCTAAAATTCCTCCCTCGGTAGCATCATGCATCGCCGTAGCTCCGATTCTCACACCAATTTTCCCCTCGTTGATGACACTGATTTGTTTGAACATATCTTTCGCTTCTTGAATTTCTGACTTAGATAAAACTTCAGAAAGCTCATTTTCAAGTTCACTAACGATAATCGCAGTGCCTTCTAGTCCTGCCGTTTTCGTCAAGTAGATATAATCCCCTACCTCTGCACCAGAAGTTTTAATGAGTCGATTAACCTGTGTTCTACCCAAAGCAGTCGCTGATACAATGATTCGATTGACTGCATTTGTAATTTCCGTATGCCCACCGATTATCTCCACGTCATACTGATTAGCAGTTTCATTTGCCTCTCTAAGAATCTGACCGATGGTTTCTTGAGTAGTCGTTTCAGGGCAAAGCAACGTCAGCATGATGCCCACTGCTTCAGCACCACTCGACGCGATATCATTTAGACAAACATTGACTGCCAGTTGCCCAATATTTTTATCCGTTCCTGTAATTGGATCGGTCGTTAAGACACATGCTAGATCGCCAAAAGCAACAGCCGTACAGTCTTCTCCGACATTTGGTCGAATTAATATATCGTCTCTTACCGTATGAATCTCAGATAAAACGATTTCACCAAGTACTTCATTTTTTAATTTGCCGACTTCCATCATTTTGCTCCTTATTACGAATGACTTAACATTGCTTCGAATTCTGTTTCATCAATGATTGGAATACCAAGACTTTTAGCTTTATCGGCTTTTGATCCCGCATTTTCACCAACGACGACATAATCCGTTTTTGATGAAACACTCCCTGCAGCCTTGCCACCATTTTGTTCGATTAAAGCCTTGATTTCATCTCGAGTATACTTGACCAAAGTCCCAGTTACAACCAGTGTCTTACCACTAAATACACCTTCCACCTTTGAGGTGAGCTTCGAAGTCAAATTAACACCGAGATTTCTTAAATCCTCAATTAATTTTTTGCTATCGGATCGATCGAAATACTGGATAATGCTCAGTGCCATTTTATCCCCTATTTCATCTATTTGAGTCAATGTCTCAACGTCAGCCGACATGAGGTCATCAATTGAATTAAATTGCTTCGCAAGCGTCTTCGCGGCTTTTTCACCTATTAAAGGAATGCCTAATCCTGATATCAGCCTATAATAATCGTTTGATTTACTATTTTCTATGGCTTCTAACAGCTTATTAATTGATTTCTCGCCAAATCCTTCAGTGGTTTTTAATGCGTCTTGTACATCCTTGAGACGATAGATATCTGAAATGGACTCAATGAATCCCTTATCGATAAAATTCTCAACTATGGCTTCGCCAAATCCATCAATATTCATCGCCGTTCTTGATACGAAATGCATGAGTAGTCTTTGTAGCTTAGCAGGACAGTTGTCGTTGATACATCTCAGTGCTGCTTCTCCAGGCTGTCTGACCGTTGGACTTTCACAAACAGGACATTGCTCAGGTAGGTGGAAAGGCTTTGTATGATCCGGTCTTTCCTCAAGAACCACTCGTACAACTGCTGGGATAACGTCCCCTGCTTTTTGAACGAGTACGGTATCGCCCACACGTATATCCTTCTCATCGATATAATCTTGGTTGTGGAGGGTTGCTTTTGAAATCGTAGAGCCTGCCACTACCACAGGTTCAAAAACAGCCAGCGGTGTTATTACACCCGTTCTACCCACTTGTACCTGTATTTCACGAATAACCGTCTTAGCCAGCTCTGCAGGGAACTTATAAGCAATTGCGCCTCGTGGACTTTTTGCCGTAAAACCCAATTCATTCCTCATACTTAAATCATTGACCTTGATGACCAAACCATCGATTTCAAACGGCAGATCATGCCTTTGAGCCACCATTGTTTCTGTATAATCAATAACACCTTGAATATTATCAAATTTTCTTATCGGAGCAGTTCTAAAACCGAGCTGAGTAAGCTTTTCAAAAGCCTCAGTTTGAGATCTGATACCAAGCGCTTCAATACCTGTAATGATATCAAATATAAAGACGTCTAGCTTCCTATTCGCAGCAATCTTAGAATCCAACTGTCTTAAAGAGCCAGCTGCTGCATTCCTAGGATTTGCAAATGCTTCTTTTCCTAAAAGCGCTTGTTGTTCATTCAGTTTTACGAACGAAGCCTTTGGTAAAAAAACTTCACCTCTGACCTCTAGATTAATGGCTGATGCCAGAGAAAGTGGAAGTGATTTAATGGTTCTAACGTTTTCAGTAACCTCTTCACCCGTAGTACCGTCGCCTCTTGTTGCACCTCTTATGAATTGGCCCTCTTCATAAAGACAAGCCACCGTCAAGCCATCTATCTTATATTCAACCGTGTACTCTGGCGTTCTACCGAGATCTTTCTTAACTCTTGTATCAAACGCTCTCAAATCCTCAGCATTATATGCATTATCAAGACTCAAAAGTGGCACAGTATGCGTAACTTTATTAAAGATCTCTAAAACAGCACCGCCAACGCGCTTAGTAGGCGAGTTGGGGTCAGCTAACTCGGGAAACGCTTTTTCGAGCTGCATCAGTTCGTTCATCAGTGTATCATACTCAGCATCTGTGATGCTTGGCTGGTCAAGAACATAATACGCATGACTATGACGGTTAATTTGTTCTTTGAGTTCCATAACTCTCGATGCAGCTGTATCTGCTGAATTGTATGTGCTCATAACTTCCACCACCTTAACTTATAACTTCTTAATCGGTGCAATCGAAGGGTCTAATTTCTTAATGCCATGTGCATCAAAAACGATAGTCAGCACTTGGCTAGAAGTATCTACAGTGATAATCATACCAGCACCAAACACCTTATGCATCACCTTGTCTCCAGGTGCAAATCCATCTGATTGCGTTGTTTTCTCAGGTGTTGCGTAACTTGATTGAACAGGGTTAAAATAAGGATTGTGCTTTAAAGTCATCGATCCTGACGGCGCTTCTTTGAGAATATTTCCAAGCGATTTTTCACCCATAGACTCAAGCAAAGCTTGATTCATCTCTGATAAAAAGACACTTGGCATTCTAGGTTCAAATCTGCCATAGTGATTTCTATTTTTTGCGTGTGTAATAAATAAAAGCGACTCAGCACGTGTAATTCCTACGTAGCATAAACGTCGTTCTTCTTCCAGTTCAGTTTCATCATCCATCGCACGGAAGGATGGGAACAAGTTTTGTTCGAGACCAACTAAAAAAACAACTGGAAATTCAAGACCTTTAGATGCATGAAGCGTCATCAATAGAATACTTTGTTCTTCTTCCTCAATGCTATCTTGATCGCTTCTTAGCGTTGTTTCCGCTAAGAAATCCCTTAATCCTGGTGAATCCTGTCTTTTTTCGAATTCCTCGATAACTGTTTTTAATTCGTAAATATTGTCGATTCTGCCATCGGCCTCATCGTTTCTTTCTCTTTCATAGCTTGCAATGATTTCTGATTGTTCAATTAAAGCGTCGAAAATTTCTCCAGAGGTTGCCACGTCAAGTCGTGCCGATAGGCCATTTACCATATTATAGAAATCTCGAATCGCAAGTGCGGTTTTGCCTGTTATCCCCGGAACTGCGTCTATATTGGCACAGGCCTTTAAAAGGCTTAAACCGTGCACTGTCGCATAATCTTGCAACTTCTCAATCGTCTTATCCCCAATACTTCTCTTAGGTTCATTAATAACACGTCTGAAACTTACGTCATCAAAGGGATTCACCATTAACTTAAAGTACGCTAAAACATCTTTGATTTCTTTTCTTTCGTAGAACTTTAAACCGCCGACGACTTTGTATGGCAACCCCTCAATATTGAGTGCATCTTCAAGTGCTCTTGACTGTGCATTGGTACGATAAAGAATCGCAAAATCACTTTGATCAAAATTGCCCTCACGAACTTCTTTTCTAATTTGATTGACGATAAATCTCGCTTCATCCTTCTCATCATAAGCTTGATAGTAACGTATTTTTTCACCAGCATCGGCTTCTGTCCAAAGGGTCTTATCTCGACGACCTGGATTATGTTTGATCACACTATTTGCAAGATCCAATATATTTTGTGACGATCTATAATTTTGCTCTAATTTAATGATTTTTGCGCCTGGGTAATCCTTTTCGAAATCCTGAATGTTACGAATATCTGCACCACGCCATTTATAGATGGATTGGTCGCCATCGCCTACAACGAAAAGATTTTTATGCTTGGCACTTAGCTGACGCACTAAAGTGTACTGCGCTTTATTGGTATCTTGATACTCATCTACATGGATGTATCTGAACTTATTTTGATAATAAGCAAGGACTTCAGGGCTTGACTTAAAAAGCTCAATCGTCTTTATCAAAAGATCATCAAAATCCAATGCTTGATTGCTTTTTAGTTTTTCTTGATAGAGCTTATAAAGCTTAATAAAATCTCTTTCACGTGGGTCCTTATGAAAGTTAATCTCATATGCATCCGCAGACATCATATCGTTTTTACAGCCTGAGATCTTATATTGGAAAGATTGGATTGGTGTTTTTTTCTCGTCTAATCCTAGCGCCTTGAAGCAGTTCTTTAAGAGCGCCTTCTGATCAGTTGTATCGTAGATAACAAAATCACTTGCATAGCCGATGTGATGACCATCTCGTCTTAAAATACGCACACACATCGAGTGAAAAGTCCCCACCCACATTTGATTGGTTACAGGCCCAACTAACTGTTCAATCCTATGCTTCATCTCTGTTGCCGCTTTATTCGTAAAAGTAATCGCCATGATACTTGAAGGAAAAATATCATATGCCTCAATTAAATGAGCGATACGATGCGTTAGCACCCTAGTCTTTCCCGAACCCGCTCCTGCAACGACTAGAATTGGACCATCTATCGACAAGACCGCATCCCTTTGCGCAGAATTAAGACCATTTAAATTCATGTATTCCTCCTAAAATGTATATTTGCAAATCATGTACTTTCTTACTAATGTTGATTTCTATAATGATGGTTTATTATTAAATCACAAGATTAACAAGTAAGCCTTGTATTTCTCCAACTTTTTTTAAGACATTAATCTCTTTATGTTCTCTTTTTATGATGAGATTGGTCAACTCTAAAAGCTTTGCATCAATCTCCGAAACCGTTCTCATAACTTTAGTTCTACCGGTTCTTGAGAACCCTCTTCGCTCTTTAATTTCTAAACCTTTTAGAACCGTCTCTTCGATGAAGCCTTTGATTAAATCCTTATAAGCATACAGATTTTCAACCGTTCTATTTTCCACCAAAGCTTGTCCTTTACGGTCAATTTCATCTAAAGCTTTTTGAAGTTCTTCCTTTTGCTGATCGTAATCCTTAAAAGCTAGAATTTCAGTGAAACTAATTTTGGGTTTTTCTTC